>CBETOJ010000071.1:0-7322 GCA_965537725.1 uncultured Campylobacterales bacterium
CTCAACTTGTCTTTTAGGTGAACAGTGTCGTTATGATGGAAGTGGTTGTAAAGATCAGTTCATAGTAGATACCTTATCTTCATATTTCACTTTTATTCCTTATTGTCCAGAATCAATAATCTTTGGAACTCCAAGAGAGTCTATTCGTCTTGTAGAACAAAATGAAAATATAAAAGTGATCACTAATAAAACAAAAAAAGATGTTACTAAAGAGCTTCATGACATCTCACAAACTCTCGCCAATAAGATTTCAGATGATCAACTCTGTGGTTTTATCCTCAAATCAAAATCTCCAACTTGTGGAATGGAGAGGGTAAAAGTATATCAGCCTGTAAATGCTCCAAGTGAAAAAAAAGGAGTTGGGATCTTTGCCAATGAAATAAAAAAACTCTATCCTTATCTTCCTATGGAAGAAGAAGGAAGATTAAATGATCCATGGCTAAAAGAAAACTTTTTGATGCAAGTATATGCATATCATGATTTTCAAGAGTTTTTAAAAACTGAACCATCTCACAAAGAATTAGTTGAGTTTCATACAAACTATAAATATCTTATCTATGCAAAATCTCATGAAGCCTATAAAGAGCTTGGAAGAATTGTTGCAAATCATGACAAACTTGAATTTGAAATAGTTTTAGAAAATTATCAGGCTAGTTTTTTACAAGCGATCAATGAAAAAGGGAGTATCAATAAAACCTATAATGTACTTTTACATATTTTTGGTTACTTTAAAAAAGAGCTTAGCAAAGAGGAGAAAGAACATACACTGAATGCCTGTAATGAATATAAACAAGGGATCATCCCACTTATTGCTGTTATAAAACTGCTCAATCTCTATGTAAAAAAATTTGATGAAGAGTATCTAAAAAAACAAAAGTTTCTAAATCCATATCCACCTGAACTCGCTCTTCGATCCAATATTGGAGCTTTTAAATAATGAGACAATTGCTTTGGTTTAGAAGAGATTTACGGATAAGTGATAGTGCCATACTTCATTATGCAAAAGGTGAAATACTCCTTATCTTTATTTTTGATCCAAATATTTTAAGTAAGTTACCTAAAAATGACAAAAGAGTAAGCTTTATCTATAAAAGTGTCTTAGAACTTATGAAAAAACTTCAAAGTATCGGACTCAATCTTGCTGTATTTTATGGAGAACCTAAAGAGATCTTTCAAACACTTTTAAATACTTATCATTTTGATGAAGTATTATGTAGCTGTGACTTTGATTCCTATGCAATAGCTAGAGATAAAGAGATAGAACAATTACTCCCTATGCAAAGATTTTACGACTCATTTTTGATCCATCCAAATGATGGATTAAAAACAGATGGAAGCCCATATAAAGTATTTACTCCATTTTATAAAAACCTCTCTACACTTTGGCAAAGTGATCATATAGAAGAATATTCACCAAGTAAAGATATACAGCTTATAGAGTATGAGTTTACAACAATTCCTACTTTACAAAGCATGGGTTTTGAATATAGTGAATTGCCTCCGTTTTTAAATAAAGATACAGATAGCCTATTAGAAGAGTTTATCCCAAAACTTGAAACCTATAAAAATGATCGAGACTACTTTTATAAAGATGCCACATCAAACCTCTCAGTTCATCTTCGCTTTGGTCTCATCTCTCCAAAACAGATATTTAATAAAATCAAACCGTATGAACAAAGTGAGTTTTTTATCCGTGAGCTTTTTTGGAGGGAGTTTTATAACTATATCCTTTTTCATTTTCCTTCATGTGAGAAAAGGAACTTTAATGGGAAAAATATCCCTTGGGACACAGATGAAGAGAAATTTAAACAGTGGTACAAAGGGGAAACTAGCGTACCAATTATAGATGCTGCAATGAAACACTTAAATAAGACAGGAATGATGCATAACCGTCTACGAATGATCGTCGCTTCATTTCTTACTAAAAATCTTTTTTTACCTTGGCAATGGGGTGAGCACTACTTTGCTTTAAAACTTCTAGATTATGAAGCAAGCTCAAATATAGGCTCATGGCAGTGGGGAGCAAGTACAGGAGCAGATAGTGCTCCCTATTTTAGAGTCTTTAATCCCTATTCCCAAAGTGAGAAGTTTGATGAAGAGGGGATCTTTATCAAATCAGTTTTAGAAGAACTAAAAGAAACTGATCCAAAACTTTTTCATAAAGAGAATGCTCTTACACAAGCAATTATAGATGTCAAAAGTTCACGACAAAATGCTATTGATATTTTTAAAAAGGTATCGTGATGATTGAAAATCTTGTAGTAGGAAGTGGAATCGGGGGCTCACTTATAGCTTCTTTATTAAATAAAGACTCCACACTTTTATTTGAACAAGATAAAAACCTAGGTGGATGTGCTTCTACATTTAAAAGATATGGACACTATTTTAATACAGGAGCTACCACTTTTGTAGGGTATGAAGAGAACCATGTGGTAAAAAAGATCTTTGATTACTCAAATATTATCCCAGATATTAAGAAAAGTGATATCGCAATTCGCGTAGTTCAAAATGAAAAACAAGTAGATAGAGTCCAAGATTTTGAGGCTTTTTTGGAGCAGATAAACACTCACTATCCACATAAAAATAATAGAGTATTTTGGTCAAAACTCAAAGAGTTAGATGAAAAGTTTTGGCAGCTACAGCACATATACTTTGGAAAATATAGTTTTAAAAGATATATCAAAACCTCTCAGTTTATACTAGAACTACTCAAAGTCTTTGGTCTAGATATCTTTCAAAGTGCACAAGGATTTATTGATAAATATTTACAAGGGATAAGTAAAGAGTACCAAAACTTTATAGATGCAGGACTTCTTATCACTGTACAAACTACCTCAAAAAATATCTCGGTGCTTTCTTTAGTCCTTGGGCTAAGTTATCCATTTCATGATGTTTTTTATGTAAATGGAGGGATGGGTGAACTTATCAAAGAGATCACAAAAGAGATAGATACCCATACAAAAGAAAAGATAGAAAAGATCATTCCCAAAAAAGATCACTATGAAGTGATCTCAAATAAACAAAACTATCACGCAAAAAATGTGATCTTAAATAGTTCCATCTATGATAGTGGAAAGTTTTTTGAAGATAAAAAAATAAAAGAGTATTATGAGAGTTTTTCGTTTAGTGATCAAAGTGCTTTTGTGGTATATCTTACTTTAAAAAGTGATGAAGAGTTTTTACACCATTATCAAATCATTTTAGAGCAAACCATTCCAAATAGTATTTCAAACTCTTTTTTCATCTCTTTTAGTGATAAAGAAGATGATAGATTAAGTAAAAATGGAACCTTTAGCATCACTATCTCCACCCATACAAAAGCTAGCTTTTGGAAAAACCTTTCAAAAGAGGAGTACGAGCATGAAAAAAAACAAACAGAGCTATTTATCCTTAAAAAGTTTTTGGGGTATTTTGATACTATAAAAAGAGAAAATATCATAGAAAATTTTAGTGCTACCTCATCCACATTTAACCACTACATTGGAAGATATAATTGTGGAGGAAAAGCAATAGAATTTAAAAATATGATGGAGCTTCCAAGTTGCCAAACCCCTTTTCAAGGGCTTTATAATGTGGGTGATACTATCTTTGCGGGACAAGGATGGCCTGGTGTAGCACTTGGAGCTTATGTACTGTATAAGGAGTCAAAGTGAATAGTGTAGAACTAAAGATCTCATCATATGATTGGTTGTACATTATAGGGATCGGGGCTTTTTTTGGGCTTTTTATCTCTTTGTTTTTTTATTTTTTAAATAGTGAACTTCAAACTAGCTCAACTATATTTTTTAGTATCTCCACTTCTATCTTAATAGCTCTTTGTGCATCTTTACTTATTCAGGTCTCTTTGGCTTTTTATTTAGCTACGCGATTTTTTTAAATTTTAATCCCCCTATTATAGAACTAATCAAACCTTTTTGGTTTTATATCTCTATTACTATAGGTTTTTTAACCTTTTTAATAGGGTTGATCTTACATCAATTTATCTCTATGAAATATAAACATGAACAGATAAAAAGTGAAACCCTAGAGACTAAGATCAAAACCTTAGAGAATGAGCTAAATCCTCACTTTTTATTTAATGCCCTAAACTCCATGAGTGAACTTGTGTATATAGATCCTAAAAAAGCAGAAACCTCTATTTTAAATCTTGCAAAATTTTTACGAAATGCCATAGATACAAAAAGTGTGATCTCTTTAGAAGAAGAACTTCGTATGGTAGAGACCTATTTGGAGATAGAAAATATTCGATTTGAAGATAAGATAAAGCTTTATACTCATATACAAAACACCCATCAAGTTTTTATCCCGAAATTTTCTATTCAACTTTTAATAGAAAATAGTATCAAACATGGATATATACATAAACCACTTGATATACAAATAGAGTGTGACAATGATAAAATAGTAGTCTCAAACAATGGAAAACTCCAAACAAATCTCCAATTTGGAACAGGTCTATCAAACCTTTCTAAAAGATTGGAGCTTTTAGATATAGGAAGCCTAGATCATAGTATAATAGAAAATCAAATGGTTTTTACCATTAATATAAAGGATTACGTATGAAAATACTAGTAGTAGATGATGAAACTTTAGCAACAAGTAGAATAAAAAGACTTTTAGAAAATGAAGGTGAGAGTGATATCACTGTTTTTAATGATCCTTTAGAAGCTTATAAAGAGGCTACAAAAACAAAATTTGATCTAGTATTTTTAGATATCTCTATGCCTGAGATCAGTGGACTTGAACTAGCCAATAAGATCTTAGAACTTGAACCATCTACTTATATCATCTTTCAAACAGCCTATGAAGAGTTTGCTATAGAAGCCTTTCAAACTGGAGGACTTGGATACCTTTTAAAGCCAGTTGATGAAAAAACCATCCAAGAGAGCCTAAAAAAAGCCAAAAAACATCTTGAATCAAAACTCAATACCACAAAAAAACTTCTAGGAAAAAGTGGAGGAACCCTTTACCTTATCGATATAGATGATATCTACTATATAAAAGCAGACCTTGATGAAGTGATTGTAAGAATAAAAGATACTGATGTATATGTACGAAAAAAAATAGGTGACCTAGATACCCTTTTAAAAGAGAAAAACTTTTTTAGAGTCCATAGATCATATCTTGTAAATGTAGATAAAATAGAATCAATGGATAGTATCGAACAATCAAAGCTAGAGATCAGTTTTCGAGGTATTGATGAGATTGTAACTACTTCTAAAGATGGAGCCAAAGAGTTTAGGGAGTATTTGGAGAGGAATAGTCTTTGACTTATACCTCTTTATAAACCAAAGGCAAACTTATAATAAACTCCGCCCCTTTATAATCCTCACCCTTATACTCAAACTCCACATTAAAAGCTTCAATAGTTCCATTCATCCCCTCAATGATAAGATTGTAAGTCATATGAAGACCTAATCCTGTTCCTTGGGATTTGTGTTTGGTGGTAAAGTATGGTTCAAAGATTCTTGGCATCACTTTTTTTGCTATTCCACCAGCGTTATCTTTAAAGCAGATGCAGATATGATCCTCTTTTTTATGGGATTCTATAAAAAGATATTTTTCTTTATATTCTGAGGTTTTTAAAGCATCTTTTGCATTATTAAAAATATTCATAAAGCATTGGATCAGTTCGTTTGGATAGCCTTGTACTTTTAGAGTTTCATCTAGGTTTGTGATCACCTCTATACTATGTCTTTTAAAAGAGGGATGTACTAGACTTAAAAAGTTATCGATCGTCTCTTTTATAGAAAACTCTACAAGTTTTCTATCCCCTTTGATAAAGTTTCTAAAATCATCAATAGTTTTTGAGAGATATTGGGCATTTTCATTAATAATCTCACAGGTTTTTTCAAACTGTTCATCGCTTAGTAGATCAAACTGCTTTTGCATCAGCATCCCTGTAGCTCCTGTTGAGATGGTAGAGAGTGGTTGTCTCCATTGGTGGGCGATATTTCCTATCATCTCTCCCATGGCTGCATTTTTTGATTGTTCATATAAAACCATCTCTTTTTTTCTTATCTCTTCAATTTGTTCTTGAACTTGATCTGAGAGGGTTTTATTAAGCTCATTTAGCTCTTTTGAGGTTTGGGAGATAAGATGGGAAAGTGCTCGTACAGTTTGGATATTCTCCGTAGTATTCTGTTTACTTTTATCTTTGATATTTATAACTGCTGTTTCACTTTCACTAAGAGTAAGGACTGTCATGGTTTCATTCAGTAGGTTGTTATTTCGTTTCTCTTCATCTGTATTGAGATAGTAAAACTCCCCATAGGTAAAAAACCCTGCAGTTGGAGCTACTTTTGCTAAAGGGATTGTTTCATTTAAAACCTCTTCTGCTAAAAGCCTTTTTCTTGCCATACATGAATAGATCAGTATCCCCTCAATTGGGCTTTTTGATAAGTGTTCATAAAGATAAAATCTATTCTCTAAGATATGATCAATATTTCCATATCCTAGATATACCTTATCTCCTGTTTTGATATTTCCTGCAAAAACTAAAGAGCCATCTTGATTTTTATTGATCACAGCTCTTGCTACTTTTTGTCCATTTTTTTCAAGAATCAAAGGAAACTCTATCCCAGTGGCTGGAAGTTTTTTCTCTATCTCTGAGCCTAGATATTTTTTATACACTTGCGTTGGGGTCATATTATCTATACTATAAACCACATTTTCTATAGCTCTTGTTACGGTGAGCTCTTTTCCTATCTTATCCCATCCAAAACTAAAAGCTGTATTGATGATCAAAGTTGGATTATATAAGACTGCAGCAACTGCTCCTGAATCTTGGAGTCCATCTTTTGTAAATATATGGGTGTCTTGAAAGGTTGCATTATCTCCTGCAAGTCCTCCAGCTACTTTTATATGTGGAGCATATTTGTAAAATGCTTTTAAAAATACTTCCCCATTGGTATGTAAGCCATCTGTAAAAACTATCGCTAATTTTGCATTTTGAAGGTCATCAAACTTTTGAAGAAGAGTTTTCCCAGTTTGGAAATCTGATCGCTGGGGAGTAGTTGCATATATTTTAATCTCTGTTGTTTCAAAAACCATAAAAGAAAGCACTGTGGAGTGAGTTAACACTTGATCTTCAAGTATCTCCCCATCTGTAGTAGCTCCTATGATATTGATACTTGGTAGTTGTGTGTTTATAGAGCGTAATAAAGTATCGATATACTCTTTATCCAATACTCCTGTAAAGATTTGAAGTAATACTTTAGGAGTATTTGGTATATTATTGTTTTTGATAAATTTATTCAAAGTATCTTTATCAGTATATTGAGTATTAAATATTTTCAAAGTATCTCCAAATTTACGTTTAG
>CBETOJ010000072.1:0-7321 GCA_965537725.1 uncultured Campylobacterales bacterium
TGTTCTAGCATATTCTAAACGTGCTCTATGATGTTTATTATTCTTTTCAAGGACCTGTTGAAAAGTTTTTAAGGATTGATCATATTTTTCAAGTTCAAAAGCTGTTCTTCCATAATAAAAAAGAATATTCTCATTGTTTGGATAGATATTTTTCAATGTATTAAACATCTCTAATGAAATTTCATAGTGTTGCTCTTTAAAGTTATAAATAGCATTTTTATAATAGAGAGAATCATCTGGTTTAATAGGATCTGAGGTATTATTAAAAATATTATTTCCACATAAACTAGAAGAGAGTAAGAGTATGTAAATAAGTCGTAAAAATGGGCTTTGGCGTAATTTCATAATTAAAAACCTAATTTTTTTTGTTTTGAATCATACCATAAAAATTAGCATTTTTACTTTAACAGGAGAATGTTAAGTACGAATATGTTAAATTAATTTTTTAATATGTAAAATTAAGGGCTAAAAAAGATGAATTTTGATCAATTTGGATTAGATAATAAAATATTGCAAGCTTTAGAGGAATTGAACTATGATTCGGCTACTTTTATTCAACAAGAAACTATACCACATCTTTTAAGAGGACGTGATCTTTTAGCAATCGCAAAAACAGGAACTGGAAAGACTGCTGCATTTGCTCTTCCAATCTTACAAAAAGTCAGTGAGTATAAAAAACAAAATGATAATAATATAGTTCTTTCTAAATTGATCATCGCTCCAACGAGGGAATTGGTTTTACAGCTTGAAAAAGATATTAATAGTTATGCTAAATATTTAGATTTAAAAATAGGATGTATCTACGGAGGAGCAAATATAAAACCACAGATCAAGATGCTTCAAAATAAAGTAGATATCGTGATAGCAACTTCAGGGCGACTTATAGATTTAATTGAGCAAAATCATATCTCTTTAGCTAAAGTAGACACATTAGTTTTAGATGAAGCAGATAGTATGCTTGATATGGGTTTTATCAACGATATTTCTAAAGTAATAAACTCTTGTCCTAAACTACAACAAACTATTTTATGTTCTGCTACTTTAGGATCTCATGTGAAAAAACTCTCCCATGAGATCTTGCATAATCCAAAAGTGATAGAAGTAAAAGCAAATGATAAAGTGAATGAAAATATTGAACAGATCTCTTATCCTGTAGAGAGTATCCAAAAGATGGCGATGCTTTCATTTTTAATTGGATCTAAAAACATGAAACAGGTGTTAGTGTTTTGTAAAACGAAAGCTTTGGCAGATGAACTTGTTGATCATCTTAAACTTGATGGTTTAAAAGCGCTAGCTGTTCATGGTGGAAAAACTCATGGAGCAAGAAAAAAAGCAATTAGCAGTTTTAAAGAGCAAAAGGTGAATGTACTTGTAGCCACAGATGTGGCAGCTAGAGGATTGGATATTGAAGATCTTTTTTTTGTAATAAACTATGATCTGCCTTTTTCAGCTACTGATTATGTTCATCGAATAGGAAGAACTGCAAGAGCTGGAAAAAGTGGAATAGCCATAAGTCTTTTAGATGAATATGATATGGTAAATATGCAAGATATTGAAAGGTTTTTAAAATTAAAAGTTCCAAGAATGGAATTAGAAGGGTTTACAGTTGATAAAAAGATTAAAATGATCGCGAAAAAAAATATTTTAAAATCAAAAGAACTTGAGAAAAAAAAGAAAGTAAGTGGGGCTTTTGGAAAGAATAAAGCAAAAAAAGAGGAAAAGAAAATGCCAAAACAAAGAGGAAAAAGGATTATTGGTCAAAAAAGAAAAAGCTCTTAACCAAACAATAATAATAAATTAGATAAAATCACGAAATTATTTAAGGACAATTAAAGGAGCTGCTGTGAACAAAAGGGTGCTTGTAAAGTTTTCAGGTGAAGCGCTAGCCGGAGAGAGTGGGTATGGTATAGATACTCAGATCTTAGATTATATTGCCCACGAGATCAAACAGCTTATTGATAATGATGTTGAAGTTGGAATTGTTATCGGGGGTGGAAACATCGTAAGAGGTGTTTCAGCAGCAGCAGATGGTGTAATTAAACGAACAAGTGGTGATTATATGGGAATGATCGCTACAGTTATCAATGGTGTAGCGATGCAAGAAGCATTAGAGCATATTGGTATAAGTGCAAGATTACAAACAGCAATTAAGATGGAACAGATCGCGGAGCCTTATATAGTAAGACGAGCTAAGAGACATCTTGAAAAAGGAAGAGTAGTAATTTTTAGTGCTGGAACAGGAAATCCTTTTTTCACAACTGATACTGCTGCAACTCTAAGAGCAAGTGAGATTGAAGCAACTATGCTTATCAAAGCAACAAAAGTTGATGGAGTTTATAATAAAGATCCAATGAAATTTGATGATGCAATTAAACTTGATACACTTAGTTATGATGAAGCTTTAAAAGATCATATTAAAGTGATGGATGATACTGCTATTGCATTAGCTAGAGAGAATAAGCTTCCTTTAGTAGTGGCAAATATGAATAAAAAAGGGAATCTGCTGAATATAATCAATGGTGATTATTCAGAGTGTTCTGTAGTAAAATAATAATTAGTTTTAGGAGAAAATAATCAATGATGAGATTAGAAGAGATTTTATCGCAAGCTCTAGAGAGAGTAAATAATGATAGATATAGATTAAGTGTTGCTGTAGGTCAAAGAGCTGATGAATTAAGTAAAGGGGCAAAACCTTTAATTGATATTTCATTAACAAAAAATATGAAATATACTGATATCGCTATTCAAGAGATCGCTACTGGTGCATTAATTATTGAATCTATTGAATAAAATAGATTTGATTTGTCTTTCAAGGAACACATAGCTTTTGAATAGGTTTTTTGAAAATTTACAAAATATCACTTCTATTGAAGAAGGGGTAGAGTTATTAAAAACAAATTGTGAGCTTACAGAAGATATTGAAAAAGCTTTAACTCTTGCAAAAGAAGCTCACAAAACACAAAAACGAAAAAGTGGTGAGCCATATGTGGTTCATCCTATTTTGGTAGCTGTAATCACAGCATACTTTTCCCATGATGAACATATGGTTATTGCTGCACTTTTACATGATGTGGTTGAAGATACAATAATCACATTAGAAGAGATTGAAGAGCAGTTTGGATCAGATATTGTCCATATTGTTGATGGGCTTACAAAGATCACTGAGATTCGAGAGCATGAACTAGCTTCCTCTACAGATAATTCAAAATTACTTTTCTCAGCACTTACTTTTAGAAAAATGTTAGTGGCTTCTATTGATGATGTACGTGTGATGGTGGTAAAACTATGTGATAGAGTACATAATATGTTGACTCTAAGTGCATTGCCTGAAAATAAACAAAAGAGAATCTCAGAAGAGACCCTTTT
This sequence comes from uncultured Campylobacterales bacterium, assembly GCA_965537725.1. Taxonomy (GTDB): domain Bacteria; phylum Campylobacterota; class Campylobacteria; order Campylobacterales; family Arcobacteraceae; genus JAIOSF01. The sequence continues at coordinate 3,367 of CBETOJ010000072.1, forward strand.
GGTATATGCTCCTATTGCTCATAGGTTAGGTATATCTACTATTAAAAATATCCTTGAAGATAGAGCATTTTTTTATCTCTACCCTTTAGAGTATAAGAAAATCGATGCATATATGAAAGAGTATCAACAAGAGATGCAGCTTACTTTAAATAAGTTTCTTTCAAAAACAAAGAATATTCTTGATAAAAATGGTTTTGCTGAGGGTGTAAAGATCCTAAGCCGAATCAAGCACTATTATTCAATATACCTTAAGATGCAAAGAAAAGGGGTAAGTATTGACGAGATTCTTGATCTTTATGCAATACGAGTATTAGTAAAAGAGCCTATTGATTGTTATAAAGTATTAGGGGTGATCAATACCAATTTTAAACCACTTGTTTCAAGATTAAAAGATTATATCTCTATTCCTAAAGAGAATGGATACCAAACAATCCATACAACTGTTTTTTCCAACTCAAAAATCTTTGAAGTGCAGATTCGAACCTTTGATATGCATGAGGTTGCTGAGTATGGAGTAGCAGCACACTGGAAATATAAAAATGGATCAAGTGTAAGCTCTCCTAAGCTTGACTGGCTTCACTCATTAGCATCCAATGATGCAAGTGTGGAAGAGTTTTATGATGATGCAAAACAAGATCTTTATAGTGAAGATATCGTAGTATATTCTCCAAAAGGGGATATTTTTATGTTACCACGTGGTTCAACTGCTTTTGATTTTGCCTATGAAATTCATACAGATGTTGGAAACCATGCACAAGAAGCAATCATCAATAAAGTGAAAAAACCTCTTTTGACTCAGTTAAAAAGTGGAGATATTGTGTCAATCACACTAGGAAATCATATAATCCCTAGATGTACATGGCAAGATATGGTGCAAACTACAAAAGCAAAAAAAGCTATTAAGACTTTGTGCCATAATAGATTAAAACATATTGATGATCTTGCTTCTAAAAATATTATGAATACTATTTTTTCAAGATATAAAGAGTCTATTATGGATGAACTAGAAGGGGTAAAACTTGTTAACCTCCCAAAGATCGTGTATAACCTAGATCATCTAAAAAATATCAAAAAAGTGATCTTACAACATTTACGAAAAAAAGAGGGGTTTTTTGTAAGATTTAAAGTACAGACTTTAGGTTTACGAAAGATACAGTTTGACAATGTTTTAATATATTCGAATTTTAGTATAAATTCTGTATCATTCGACCACTGCTGTCATCCAAAGTTTGGAGATGACATAGTTGCTTTAAAGCATAATAAAGATGTGGTAGTTCATCATAAGATGTGTGAAAATGCATATAAAATGATAAAAAAAGATACACAGATGCTTTTTTGTGACTGGGTAAAAGATAAATTTTACAAATATAAAATGGTAGTTAGTTTTCCAAATGTACGAGGGGAACTTGCCAAGTTACTTACATATCTTTCAGTGGATCATGAAGCGACCATTCTCTCAGTAGATTATGGAAGAGATATGTATACACCTAATCAATATTGTACAATTGATTTTGAGATAAAAAGTGATAATAAAGAGCAGATAAAAACTATGATTGAACAAAAAGTAAAAGTGATAGAGTTTTATCAAAGTTTAGATGCTTATAAATAGAGGATAAGATGGAAGAAAAAATAAAAGTTGCACTTCAAGAGATAGCAAGAGGTTCTGAAGAGATAATTGATGACGAGAGACTAGAAAAGCTTATCATAGCGTATTTTGAGACAGGCGAGAACTATTACGTAAAAGCTGGATTTGATCCAACAGCACCTGATCTTCATTTAGGGCATACTGTGCTTTTACAAAAACTAGCAACATTTCAAAAGTATGGAGCTATTATTCAGTTTTTGATTGGTGATTTTACAGCAACTATCGGTGATCCAACAGGAAAAAATGCTACACGAAAAGTATTAAGTCGTGAAGATGTGGAACTAAATGCTCAAAGTTATAAAGAACAAGTATTTAAGATTTTAGATGAATCAAAAACACATGTAGTTTTTAATAGTGAATGGTTAAATAAACTTGGAGCTGGCGGACTTATTGCTCTTGCTTCAAACTTAACAGTTGCTAGAATGCTTGAACGTGATGATTTTTCTAAAAGATATGCTTCTAATTCACCAATTGCTGTGAGTGAATTTACTTATCCATTACTTCAAGGATATGATTCAGTTGAATTGAAATCAGATGTGGAGATTGGTGGAACGGATCAAAAGTTTAATCTTTTGATGGGAAGACAGCTTCAAAAAGCATATAATGTAAAAAAACAACAAGTAGTTCTAATGATGCCAATTTTAGAAGGGCTTGATGGGGTTCAAAAGATGTCAAAATCTTTAGGGAACTATATTGGGGTAACTGATGCACCAAATGATATGTTTGGGAAGGTTTTAAGTATCTCTGATGAGCTTATGTGGAGATATTATGAACTTCTTTCAAATAAGAGTTTAAAAGATATAGCTACACTCCAAGAGGGGGTGGAAAATGGAACACTTCATCCTAAAAAGATAAAAGAAGAACTTGCCATGGAGATCGTTGAGAGATTTCATGGAAACGGATCTGGAGAAAATGCAAAGGCTGAATTTGAAAAGGTTTTTGCAAAAAAAGATATTCCAACTGAACTCGATGAGTATGAAGTGGAAAATGGAATTGGGATATTGCAAGTATTAGTAGATTGTAATTTAGTACCATCAACTTCTCAAGCAAGAAGAGATATTAAAGGTGGTGCGGTAAAACTTGACCAAGTTAAAGTTGATAATGATAAAATGACACTAGAAGTTGGAGAGTATGTATTACAAAAAGGTAAAAAGAGTTTTGCTAAAGTGATCGTAAAATAGTTTAGGGTAATAGATGAAAATAGGAAAATATGAGATTGAAAAACCAATTGTTCAAGGTGGAATGGGCGTTGGTATTAGTTGGGATCAATTAGCAGGAAGTGTATCAAGAGAAGGTGGGCTTGGAGTAATTAGCGCGGTTGGTACTGGTTATTATATGGATAAAAAGTTTTCTCATAAAAATGTAAAAGAAAAACCATATTCAGAGGAAAACTTTTACTCAAGAGATGCTCTTTTTGAGATTATAAAAAACGCAAGAGCTTTATGTGGTGACAAGCCATTAGCAGCAAACATTCTCTATGCAATCAATGATTATGGAAGAGTCGTAAAAGATTGTTGTGAAGCTGGTATCAATATCATTATAACAGGTGCAGGAATTCCGACTAATATGCCAGAATTTACAAAAGAGTTTCCAGAAGTGGCGCTTATCCCAATAGTAAGTTCTGCAAGGGCTCTAAAATTGATCTGTAAAAAATGGAAACGATATGATAAGCTTCCTGATGCAGTTATTGTCGAGGGGCCTTTAAGTGGAGGACATCAAGGATTTAAATATGAGGATTGTTTTAAAGAAGAGTCTCAATTAGAAAATATAGTTCCTCCTGTTATTGAAGAGGCAAAAAAATGGGGAGATATCCCTGTGATTGCTGCTGGTGGAATTTGGGATAAAAATGATATTGATAAGTTTTTAGCTCTTGGATGTGCTGGTGTACAGATGGCAACACGTTTTATAGGAACATTTGAGTGTGATGCCAGTGAACATTTTAAACAAGTACTACTAAATGCAAAAGAGCATGATATTGAGCTTTTAAAATCTCCTGTTGGACTTCCAGCACGTGGAGTACATACAAAACTACAAGATTCAATTGAAGATGGCACTGCTCCAAAAGTTGCATGTATTAGTAATTGTGTAGCTCCATGTAATAGGGGAGAAGAAGCAAAAGCTGTTGGATACTGTATAGCAGATAGATTAGGTGCAGCTTATGAGGGTGATAAAGAGACTGGACTGTTTTTCACTGGATCAAATGGTTATAAACTTGAGAAGTTAATAAGTGTAAAAGAGTTGATGGAAAAACTAACGAAGGGTGAATAGGTTCTATTTTGAAAAGGATAATTCTTAGTTTACTTTTCCTAT
>CBETOJ010000073.1:0-7256 GCA_965537725.1 uncultured Campylobacterales bacterium
CAACCTTTTATATATTTATATTATATCAGATTGACACAGAATTTTGAACGGTCCCGCTAAAAGAGATTATTTTAAAACAAAATAAAGCCTAATTTATAGGCTTTATTCTTATCTAATTACACTTGCTTCAATTCGTCTATTAAGTTGTCTATTTTCTTCTGTTGTATTAGGTACTTTTGGTTTTGTTTCACCATACCCTTTAGTGATAATTCTATCTTCAGGCACACCCATTGAGATGAGTTGTTTTTTTGCACTTAGTGCTCGTCTATGAGAAAGCCCTTTATTATATTTATCAGTTCCTAAATCATCAGTATGCCCTTCAATGATAATTTTACAGTTTTCGATAGTTTTATAATATTCAATAAACGTTTCAAATTTCTCAATTGAATAAGATTTGATCTGTGCACTATCAAAATCAAATAATACCTCAAGATCAACTGGATCAATCACCACTTCACATCCATCTTTATTCACTTTTGCACCTGCTATTGTATTTGGACAAAGATCTTGTGAGTCTATCACCCCATCATTATCACTATCTAATACTTTTGGTTTCTCTTCCATTTTAGGCTCAACAACTGGTTCAGGCTCTTTTTCTATTACTGGTTCAGGTTTTGGTTGCTCTTTTACTTTTTTAGGCGCAGGTGCCTTTTGTGCTTTTTCTCCAAAAGGAAGCATCAATCCAGCTGTGTAAAGAATATTTTGCTCTCCATTAAATTTTAAAAGATGTCTTACATCTAATTTTAATGACACGAGATCTGTAAGTTTTGTTTTGAGTCCAAACCCATAATCAGCAAAAGGGTTGCTTTCGTTTCCAAAATAGCTATCATCTATATTCTCATATCCAAGACCTGCTAGTGCATAAAGCTTTACAGTATCGTTAAGTTTATATTCTTTAATTCCATTAAAAGAGAAAAGACTAATAGCTGTATCTAAAGTAGAGTTTTCATAACTAACATTAGTAGCTCGTAAAAATGCAAGTTCTAATTGATCGAACATACACTCCTCTCCCATATTTTTATATCCAGCAAGTCCAATTACTTTATGATCTTTGAGATCAACATTTTTTTTAGTATCAATATATCCAATCATTGGAGATACTTCATAATTATATTCAGCAGCACATAAGATAGAACTTGCTGCAAACATACTTAGGAGTGTTTTTTTCATAAATTTTTCCTTATTATGATTTGTTAGAAGATTTTTATTCTATAAAAATAATGTTTTATTTTATCTATAATCACTTTTTATAATACTGAAACTAAATAACTACTTGGTTACAGCAAAGAGTTTTAAAAAGAAACTAAAGAAAATATTTAATGATTTTCTTTAGTTAGGTGTTTGAGTTAGAATATTACTCAGAAAAGATATCATTTACTGATTCATTATTGTAAATTCTTCTAATTGTCTCAGCAATCTTGTTTTAAAGGGATTGTATCTGTGATCACTAGTTCATCAAGCGTACCATGTTCTAGTCTTTCATATGCTGGCCCACTTAAAACCCCATGAGTACAACATGCCATTACACTAGTAGCTCCTCTAGCTTTTAACACTTCAGCGGCTTTTACTAAAGTTCCAGCAGTGTCAACCATATCATCTACTAAAATTACATCTCTACCTTCAACTTCCCCAATGATATTCATCACTTCAGATTCATTTGCTTTTTCTCTTCTTTTATCAACGATAACAAGATCAAGACCAAGTTTTTGAGCATAGTTCCTAGCACGTGCAACTCCACCAATATCTGGACTTGCGATGATAGGATTTGCAAGGTTTTTTTGTTGAATATAATCAGTAAAAATAATTGATCCATAAAGGTTATCAACTGGAATATCAAAAAAACCTTGAATTTGTGCTGCATGAAGATCTACAGTAATCACTTGATCGATACCAGCTTTTTCTATCATAGATGCTACAAGTTTTGCAGAAATTGGTACACGAGGTGCCGCTTTTCTATCTTGTCTAGCATATCCAAAATATGGAATTACGGCAGTGATTGTTCCTGCATTACTTCTTTTAAATGCATCTGTCATAATAAGCAATTCCATCAGATTATCATTAGTTGGTGCACAAGTTGGTTGAATAATAAATACATCACGTCCTCTAACTGACTCAGTAATATTTACATTTATTTCACCATCACTAAATCTATTAAGTTGAATGTCTCCAAGCTTTACACTTAGATATGTTGCAACTTTGTTTGAAAACTCAGGATTCGCTGATCCTGAAAATAGTTTATAACCCCTCATTAAATAGTCCCTTTTTTTGAATGAAATACCAAAATTATATCTAAAAGTGCTTTAATGATAAATAAGCAATTTTTAGATATAATTGCCCAAAAATATTAGAAAATGGAGTTCATTTATATGAAATTTGATGCAAAAAAAATCGATGAAGCTAACGCTGAAGTTAGCGCAACACTAGAAGCGAGTGCAATTGCAAGCGCTTTAGATAAAATTGCAAAACAAGCAGCAAAAACTTTGGATATTCAAGGGTTTAGAAAAGGAAAAGTTCCTGTAGCTGTAGTAAAACAAAGATATAAAAACAAATTAGAGCAAGATGCGCAAACAGAAGCGTTAAGAGATTTAATGGATGAGTCGTTAAAAGAGCTAAATATTGCAGCAACGGATCTTATTGGTGACCCAGCAGTAACGAAGTTTGATAAAAAAGATAATGGTGATATTGATATTGAGATGAAGATCTCTTGTAGACCAGCAGTTGATCTTGGAGATTACAAAGCATTATTACCTGAAATTAAAGGGAAAAATGTAACAGCTAAAGAGATTGATGAAAAGTTAAATGAGTTTGCTTCTCAGTCTGCACCTTTAGAGAAGATCAAAAGAAAAAGAATGGTAAAAGATGGTGATTTTGCTATTATTGATTTTGAAGGGTTCAAAGATGGAGAGCCTTTTGAGGGTGGAAAAGCTGAAAAACATACTTTAGAGATTGGATCAGGTTCTTTTATCCCAGGTTTTGAAGATCAAGTGATCGGTATGAAATATGATGAGGAAAAAGATATCACTGTAACTTTCCCTGAGAGTTATCAAGCTGAGCATTTAGCAGGAGCTGAAGTTGTATTTAAAGTAAAACTTCATGAGATCCAAGAAAGAGTAGCAGCTGAAATTGATGATGAGTTTGCTAAAAAAATGCTTCCACAAGAAGAGGGCGCAACAGTTGATATGCTGAAAGAGAAACTAAAAGAGCAATTAAAAGCTGAAAAACTATCTAAATACTATAATGAAGAGTTAAAACCTGCATATTTAGAAACTCTTGTAGAAAAAATTGATTTTGCAGTTCCAAGTTCAGTACTAGAGCAAGAGATTAATCAAGTGCTTAATACTCAAATTAGAGAGATGAGTGAAGATGAGATTAAAGCACTTCAGGAAGATTCAGCAAAAATTGAAAAAATGAGAGAAGAGGTAACTCCAGAGGCTAAAAAAAGTGTAAAAGCTACATTTATTGTTGATGCATTAGCAAAAGCTGAAAATGTTGAAGTATCTGATCAAGAAGTTACACAAACTATCTATTATGAAGCAATGATGCAAGGTCAAGATGGAAGAGCTTTAATTGAGCAATATGAAAAAGCTGGATATTTACCTGCAATTAAAATGTCAATGATCGAGCAAAAAGTTATCACTAAACTTCTTGATGAAAAAGCAGGAAACTAAGATGTCTTATATCCCTTATGTGGTTGAGCAAACTGGACGTGGGGAGCGAAGCTACGATATATATTCTCGTCTTTTAAAAGATAGAATCATTATGTTAAGTGGAGAGGTAAACGATCAAGTTGCCTCTACAGTTGTAGCACAACTTCTATTTTTAGAAGCAGAAGATCCAGAAAAAGATATTTATCTTTATATCAACTCTCCAGGTGGAGTAGTAACAAGTGGCATGAGTATGTATGATACTATGAACTATATCAAACCAGATGTTTGTACTATCTGTATAGGGCAAGCTGCTTCTATGGGAGCATTTTTATTAAGTGCTGGGGCGAAAGGGAAAAGATTTTCTCTTCCACATAGTAGAATTATGATCCACCAACCATTAGGTGGCGCACAAGGTCAAGCAACTGATATCGAGATTCATGCCAAAGAAATTTTACGAATGAAAGATGAGTTAAATCAACTTTTAGCAGATCATACTGGACAAAAATTAAAAAAGATCCAAGAAGATACTGAGCGAGATAACTTTATGAGTGCCGAAGAAGCAAAAGAGTATGGTCTTGTTGATAAAGTGATCGCAAAGCACGAATAGGAAAACTTTGAATGATTAGAGAAATTGTTACATATCCAAATCCTATTTTACGGAAAAAATCACGAGATGTGGAGGTTTTTGATGAAAATCTCCATACTCTTTTAGCAGATATGAACGATACTATGTTAGCTGCTGGCGGAGTTGGACTAGCAGCTATTCAAGTTGGGATTGATCTTAATGTTTTATTGATCAATCTTCCTGTTGAAGAGGAAACTGATCCAAATTATGGAGAGCAGATCGAAGAAAATCTTATTGAAGCGATCAATCCTGTGATCACTCATAAAGATGGAGAACAGGTATTTAATGAGGGATGTTTAAGTGTTCCTGGATTTAATGCTGAAGTAACACGAGCTGAACATATCATAGTAGAATATTGTAATAGAGATGGTGAAAAGCAAGTGATGGAGTGTGAGGGGTTTTTAGCAGTAGCATGGCAACATGAGATGGAACATCTCAGCGGACATGTTTTTGTTGAGAATCTATCTTATTTAAAACGAAAAAAATTTGAAAAAGAGTGGAAAAAACAGCTCAAAAATAATAAGTAAAGGGAAGTGTATGCAAAAAGAACCAATGACAAATGCAGACTATGATATTTTAACAAAAAGTCTTAATGAAATGAAATTGGAAACTCGTCCGAAAATTCTTGTAGCAATTGAAGAAGCACGACAATTAGGGGATTTAAAAGAGAATGCAGAATATCATGCAGCAAAAGAGGATCAAGCAAATATTGATAAAAAAATAGCTGAAGTTGAAGATATAATCACACGATCAGTGATCATCGATCCAGCATCTCTTCCTCATGATAAGATAAGTTTTGGATCAACTATAAAACTGATTGATACTGAAACAGAAGAAGAGATCATATACACTATTGTTTCTTCACTTCATAGTGATCCAGAGGCAGGAAAGATCTCTTTTCATTCACCACTAGCAAAACAGCTTTTAGGAAAAGCAGAAGGGGATGAGTTTTATGCAAAACTTCCTGGTGGTCAAAAAGAGTTTGAGATCGAAGCAGTATATTTTGATGAAAAGCACTTCGCTTAAATAGGAAGAGATATGGTAAAAGTAGCAATAGTTGGAGCAAGTGGATATACAGGATTAGAACTTGTAAAAATACTTATTAATCATCCAGAGTTTGAACTTACTTATATCTCTAATAGTGAGGGTGATATAAAAGTTGAAGAGCTTCACCCCTCTTTAGAAAAAGTGATCTCTATGGATGTGGTAAAAGCTGATCCTACAGAGATATCAAAGGTTGCAGAACTGTGTTTTTTAGCTTTGCCTCACCAAACCGCTATGGCATTTGCTAAGGAGCTTTTATCCCTTGAGGTAAAGGTTGTTGATCTAAGTGCTGATTATCGATTAGAACTTGACACATATGAAGATTTTTATTGTTCACATGTGGATAAAGAAAATCTTCCAAAAGCAGTGTATGGATTACCTGAGTTTTATAAAGATCAGATACAAAAAACAAATCTTGTAGCAAATCCAGGGTGTTATCCTACTGGAACTCTTTTAGCAGTTTTACCTTTTGCAAAATATTTTGATGATGGTAGTAATATCTTTGTCGATGCAAAAAGTGGAGTAAGTGGAGCAGGAAAAAAGCTTAGTGAAACCACACAGTTTGTAACTGTTAATGATAATATCTTTGCTTATAATCCTATCAAACATCGTCATGCACCTGAGATCAAAGAGAAGATTAGATTATTACAAAATAAAGAGCTTAATGTTTCTTTTATTCCTCATCTAATTCCTGTGACACGTGGCCAACTTGTAAGTGTTTATGGGACACTTAATACTCAAATAGATGCAAAAGGGCTTTTAAAAGAGTTTTACAAAGATAAGCCATTTATTCGTATCAAAGATAAGCCAGTAGATATTAAATCAACTGCAGGAACAAACTTCTGTGATATTTTTGTTGAACAAAATGGGACGGCTTTATTTATTAGTGCAAGTATTGATAACCTTTTAAGAGGTTCCTCTTCTCAAGCTGTAGTAAATGCAAATCTTATGTGTGGATTTGAAGAAGCTCTTGGAATCAATATGATAGCGTATGTTCCATAGGCTATCATTTTATTACACTAAATTTCTTCCATTCGCTTTTGCTTCATATAAAGCTTCATCTGCTCTTTTAATAGTCGTATAGATATCCTCTTTTTCTTTATATATCGTACCACCTATTGAATAAGTTTTTTGTCCTATTGTAGGAAAGTTTTGAAGTTCGATCACTTTTCTCATATGTTCTAAGGTGGAAAAATTGCTCACACTTGAACACTAATATCGGTTTTATTTGAACGGTGTTGTCGGAGTTTATTTGAACACTTTTTGATAAAGACCGATAATTAAGTTTGAGTTAATGTTGATATTTTCTAGATTAAATATACTTTCAAAAATATATAGTTTTGGGAGTATCTATGAAGAAAATTACTGAAGTTTTAAGGCTTCATTTGAAATTGAATTTGAAGAAGATTTATTATATTTGAATCTGCCTCATTAGTTTGGTATACAATATAATATTTATCAGTCTTCACAAGAGGTTTTAATCTCTCTTGAATAAACTTGGCACTATTTTTATATTCATCTTTATTGACCGCAAAATAGATATCCATATTGAGTTGTTCACCTAGATGTTCAATGATTTTATCGATCTCTTTGCCGAGTTCAATATAACCAATAAGTTTTCCTTCTATTATCCATGGATAGACAACCCTTAAGGTGTAGTTCTTTTTAAGTCCAAACTCAATTCCATAGGCAAGTTGTTGTGTTTTTTGAGCTTGTTTAAATGTATATCTTGAAATAATATCTGAGTCCCTTTGAAAGTCATGAACCCTTAAAAAAGCTGTTCCATCTAGTTTAATATAGTAAAAATGTGTAATATTATTTTGTGCCTTTAATTGTTGAAAAATCTCTTTAGATTGATTGTAAAGTTCCTATTTTTTTAAACCTTTAAAGCTTTCTTGCAATATCTTTTTTTCTTAAATAAGCTTTAAAAAGCTATGTAT
>CBETOJ010000074.1:0-7254 GCA_965537725.1 uncultured Campylobacterales bacterium
GTCAATGAAAATCCCTATAAATATTTATAATAAAGTTACTTGATTATACCAAAAATTAGCCAAAAAGAAAAACAAAAAAGAAAGATTATGATATTATTTACAAAATTATGTGACGAATTATTGAATTGTTATGTGAAAAGGTGTGAATAATTGAAAATTTTAGGGATAGATCCAGGGACAATTAACTGTGGTTATAGTATTTTGGAGCTATGTGAAAAAGTGAAAAAGCCAAGATTGGTTGAAGCGGGACTTATAAAAATAAAAAGCAGAATTTTACAAGAACAAATTGTTGAACTTGTTGAGGGAATAGATATTATTTTAAAAAATCACATTATTGATGAAGTAGCTATTGAAGATATCTTTTTTGCATACAATCCAAAATCAGTTATAAAATTAGCACAATTTAGAGGAGCTTTAAGTCTAAAGATACTTCAAGAATTTGGTAATTTTAGTGAATATACCCCTTTGCAGGTAAAAAAAGCAGTAGTAGGGAATGGAAAAGCAGATAAAATTCAAGTAGCTTTTATGGTAAAGAGATTGTTAGGGATAAAAGAGGAGATAAAACCTCTTGATATAACTGATGCTATTGCTGTGGGACTAACCCACGCTCAAAGGATCAAATTTTAAATTTATTTGATCGCTTTATCGATAGAAGTTACTAGTTTCATAATATCAACTGGTTTCATAACAAACTCTTCGATACCCATATCTCTTAAAATAGAGATATCTTGATTTTGACTTCCATAAGCAGTAGTAATCACTATAGGAATGTTTGGATCAATTTTTTTGATCTCTTTAATCATATCAGTTCCTGCCATTATAGGCATTGAAAGATCAGTGATGATAAGATCAAACTTATCCTCTTGAAACTTTTCTAAGCCTTCTTTTCCATTATCTGCTACAACTATCTCATTAATCACAGATTGTAAAGAGTTACAAGTGGTATCACGAAGAACTATTTCATCTTCAACATATAAAATTTTTAATTTTTTAATTGCTTCTATATCCATGATTAAGCCTTATTATTATCTGTTATAAATTCTTCAAAAAGGTATTTATGATCCTCTGGCAAAGTATTATAAAGTGCAAATGCTAGATCTTGTATCTCCCAAAGAGCACTTTTAGAACTTCTAAGAGCTATAAAATTTTGTAAACTTCTTGCATTTATTGTCCAAGTAAGTTCTGTTTTATAACTCTCAGGTAAACAATATTTTGCGCGATCATTTTTTATTCCATCAAGGAGCATTAAACGAAGATTTTCTAAAGCTACAACTGAGCTAAAATCAACTCCAAGTTCACCAGTCCATACAAGATACTTTTCAGCTCTTTTCATATGCTTATCAGCATACACTTCATCTGGATTTGTATATTTTTGTTTTAATTCAACCATTGACATACCATCAGTAAAAGTCTCTTCCTCTTTTAACTCTTTTAAAGTATATCGTGTACTTTTTACACTAGGACTTGCCATTCTATGACGCGCTAACTCTTGAAGCAATGCACGACTTATTCCACTAATATAAAAAGTGTAGGTTAAATGTTCTAGTGTAGAAGCATGTTTAAATTTATTTCCAACACGATGAATAAGATCTTTATCTTTTTCTCCACCCTCATCACTTTTATCAAAACTTTGCCAGCAAGTTCTAATAGCATGGGCACAGATTTCTAAACTGCTATGTTGTAGTAGATCCACGTTCATTTTAATACCTTGTTATTTTGTATCAAAAGATTATAGCAAAAGTTGCTTTTAGATACAATGCGCAAATGAAAACAATTCAAAATCCAACACTCATTGACTATATATATTTACTTACACTTTCTGCTATTTGGGGGAGTGCTTTTGTAGCAATTGAGCTTTCTTTGGTTGGATTTGATCCATTTTTTATAGCCTTTTTACGTATTTTTTTTGCTTCAATTTTTATTTATATTTTTGTGTACTATAAAAAATTATCTTTTCCAAAAGATTTAAAAACTTGGAGTATTTTAATACTTTTAGGATTTTTAAATAATGCCATGCCATTTTTTATGATCTCATGGGGACAACAGTATATTACTGCAAATACAGCAGCTGTTATGTTAGCAACAGGTCCTTTTGTTGCTCTTGTACTTTCACGGTTTTTTACACATGATGAGCATTTCACTTTTTTTAAATTAGCTGGAGTTATCTTAGGTTTTATAGGGGTTTTTATTTTATTAGGAGAGGATTTTTTAAAAAGCGATGAGGATAGCCTTTATGGAAAGTTTGCTATGCTTGTAGCGATTTTAGGATATATAAGCTCAGGATTTCTTATACGAAAAATCTCCCATGTAAATACTTTTGTACTCTCAACGAGTGTATTTTTTTGTGCATGGCTTATGATGAGCCCATATTTATTTTTTATATCTTATGAGAATTTTGATCTATTGAGTAGTTCATTTTTAGCTATACTCTATTTAGGTTTAGTTCCAACTGCAGCAGCTTCAATTTTTAGAATAGAACTTGTTCAAAGAGTTGGCGTACAGTTTATGTCACAAGTGGCATATTTAATTCCAATATTTACTATCATCTGGTCTTGGTTTTTATTTAGTGAAGTACCAAATAGTATTTTATATATAGCACTAGTATTTATTTTTGCAGGGTTATTTGTAAGAAAAATTAAGGAAAATAAAATAGGGTAGGGATGGTCACTAAATTAGTGACCACATCCACATCCACCTTGTCCATCGCCATTGTGAGTTCCACACCCACCTGATTTAGCAGCTTCTTGTTCCGCTTTTACTTTCTGACCCTCAGGACTACAAGCACTTACACCTGCAGGCATAGTAGGCTGGATTGCAGCATTTGAGATTGATCCATCTTGATTTGATTTTTCAATGTTTTCCCAAAGTTTTGATGCAGCTTCAAGATATCTTTTTCCACTTTCGCTATCAGGGTAGAAGTAAACGATCGGTTTTCCCTCATCCCCACCAACTCTAATACTTGGCTCAATTGGAATATTAGCAATTACACTTGTATCATATTGCTTAGCCAAGTCTCCACATGTTCCTTGTCCAAAGATATCAGACTCTTCTCCACATTTTGGACAGATAAATCCAGACATATTCTCAACAATTCCAGCGATTGGGATATGGAGTTTTTTAAACATATCTAAACTTCTTTTACTATCATCAAGTGCCACGTGCTGAGGGGTAGTTACATTTACTCCTGCAGCTACTGGAACAGATTGAGCAAGTGTTAATTGTGCATCACCAGTTCCAGGAGGCATATCAATCACTAATACATCTAATTCACTCCAAGCAATATCTTGAAGGAGTTGAGTAATAGCTTTCATTACCATTGCACCTCTCCACATTAAAGCTTGCCCTTGATCGATTAAGCTTCCCATTGACATCACTTCGATCCCATAGGCTTTAAATGGAATCACTTTATTTCCTACGATCTCTGGTTCACTTGATTCAAGACCAACCATTCGTGGGATATTTGGACCATAGATATCAGCATCAAGAAGTCCTACTTTTTTCCCTTGCATTGCCAAAGCTACTGCTAAGTTTACTGAAGTGGTTGATTTTCCAACCCCACCTTTTCCAGAACTTACCATTACAAAGTTTTTAATTTGAGGAGCAATATTTTTTCCACTCATTGAGTTACTTTGCTGTTTTGGTGCAGCTGGTTTTTTTACAATTGTTTGAATAGTATCAAGTCCAAGAAGTTTTAACTCTTTTTCAATATCATTTTTTAAAGTCTCTTCTACTTCTGGGGCACTTGATGTGATCTCAAGATCAATAATTACATCATTTCCATTTAATTCAATATTTTTAACAAATCCAAAATCAACAATTGATTTTGTAAATCCAGGGTAGGTTACAGATTTTAATTTGAGTTCTATATCAGTAACTGTTGCCATATTTTATCCTTTTTATTAATTATAATGGGGATTCTAACTAATAAAGATAAATTTAGTCTTAATTAAAATTTGATTTCTAAAGTTTTAAGCAGGAGTGTTTAGAATTTACTTTTTACAAGCTTTTCTTGGCTCAAAATCAAATACAAAACATGCTATAAGTGCATTGTTTTTATGCATATGACGAGCTGTGAAATATGCTGAGATATAAATAGATGATATAGCTAGAAATGAAGCAAATGATAAGGTACTAAAGCCACTAAGACCTTGACCTACAGTACATCCAACTGCTAAGATACCACCAATTCCCATACATGCTCCACCGATTAGTTTTTTAAACAGACTTGGTGGATTTTGTTGTGAGTTATCACACATCTGTTTTTTTGAGTATTGTTTATTAAACTTTGAAGAGATAAAAGATCCAGCTATTACTCCAAAGACTGTTACTACTCCAAAGTGAAGATGTGAGAAGTGAAAAAAGCTAAAGATATATTCTCCAATTTTCCCTAAAGGATAGACAAATGAAAGACTTTGTGCTGAAATAGTTAAGAAAAAGTCATTAGCATATACTGTTGTAACATACCAAGTTACTGCTACTAAAAGCCCTATCATCACTCCATCTAAGACTTGAAAAAAGTTCATACAATTGATCAGAGCTTTATATAAAAGATAAAGCAATATCGGAGCTACAATATATAGAGGTATCTCAAAAACTTTTCCAGCCATAGTACTTTTTATAAGCTCATTTGAATAGATAGCATTATAGTTACTAGAGATAAAAGTATAGGTAAGATAAGAAAATATCCCAAGTGCGGTGAGAATAAAAAATGAATCTTTTTCCCCTTGAGCAAACTTCACAAGATGACGTGAACTACATCCATCACTGATCATCATCCCATATCCAAAAAGTGCACCACCAAGGATAATAAAGATATAGTTGATATTCATATAATATCGTGTGGTAGTGAAGTTTACATCATAAAAATATCCAATAGCTTGAGTAGCAAAAAGTGCTGTAGTAATAGCTACGATAAGAGATGCTGTTCTTCTACTGTGTTTAAAAAGGATGAGATCTTTGATACTCCCACTAAAACAAAACTGTTTTCTTTGTGCAATGTATCCGTAACTAAGACCTATAAGTAAAGCAATAAGAGAAAATAGGTTTGCTTCACTCATATATAGGTCTCCTTAATTTTATAATATATATTAATTAGCTGTCGCTAAATCTGGATGTTCTTCAACAATTTGTTGAGTGATTTTGTAGCTACAAAACTTTGGTCCACACATAGAACAAAACTCTGCATCTTTAAATACATCTTGAGGAAGTGTTTCATCATGGAACTCTTTAGCCTTATCAGGGTCAAGTGCCAATTCAAATTGTTTATTCCAGTCAAAATTGTATCGTGCATCACTCATTGCATCATCAACATCCGTTGCACCTTTACGACCCCTTGCAATATCTGCAGCGTGTGCTGCAATTTTATAGGCAATAATACCACTTCTTACATCTTCTGCATTTGGAAGACCAAGGTGCTCTTTTTGTGTTACATAACACAGCATAGAACATCCATGCCATCCACCAACTGCAGCTCCAATCGCTGAAGTGATATGATCGTATCCTGCTCCAATATCTGTAACTAATGGTCCTAAGATATAAAAAGGAGCTTCATGGCAATACTCTCTTTCTAGTTTCATATTTCGTTCCACTTCATTAAGAGGCACGTGTCCTGGGCCTTCAATCATCACTTGAACATCTTTTTCCCAAGCTTTTAAAGTAAGTTCACCAAGTACTTTTAGCTCATTTAATTGAGCTTGGTCACTTGCATCTGCAAGACACCCTGGTCTTAAACTATCTCCAAGAGATAAAGATACATCATATTTTGCACAGATATCTAAGATCTGATCATACGCTTCATAAAAAGGATTCTCTTTATGATAATGCATCATCCATGATGCCATCAGTGATCCACCTCTACTTACGATTCCCATTTTTCTTTTAGCGATGTTTGGCATATGCTCTAGTAAAAATCCTGCATGGATAGTAAAGTAACTTACCCCTTGCTTTGCTTGTTTTTCTAAGGTTTGAAGCATCACTTCTACTGTAAGATTATTGATATCATCTCCACAATCATGGATGATCTGATAGATTGGAACAGTTCCAATTGGAACTGTTGAGTGCTTAATCACCGCTTCTCTAATAGAATCAAGATCACCACCAGTACTAAGATCCATAATAGTATCTGCTCCATATTTTAGCGATGCATCAACTTTTTCGATCTCCCCTTGGATATCTGATGCTAATGCAGAGCTTCCTATATTTGCATTGATCTTACACTTACTTGCAATCCCAATTGCCATAGGGTTTAGATGTTTGTGATTTACATTTGCAGGGATGATCATACGACCACGTGCAACTTCACTTCTTATTAGTTCTGGATCAAGGTTTTCTGCCTTTGCCACATATTCCATATCAGGAGTGATGATCCCTTTTTTTGCGTAGTACATTTGCGTTCGTACTGGTTCACCCTCGTGATTTTTTAGCCATTCTCTCATATTTTACTCCACATAATAAACTATTTTACCATATATTTTAAATCGGATAAAAATTACCTGATTTAAATTTTTTTGATTATATCTAAGTTTTATTTACTTTTTCTTAGATGGTTTATTTACTCTATTTAGATAATAGATAGTATGTCAAATCTCTACACCATCCCAAAATTCATCAAAGTCTAGATTGGTCATACCATTATCTGTTTCTAGTTTTCGTGCTTCCATTAATTTTTCTTGTTCATTCTCAAAATACTGTTTTAGAGCTTCGTTTAAGATAGTGTTGGTATCTTTATTTAATAGGGCTGAGTAAGTATGTATATCTTCGATCATTTCTGAACTTAATTGAAACTGTAGATTATTTTCTTCCATAAAGGTGATTATATCATATTAAGATTAATTGCTTATACTTCTTTCCATGAGAGTTTATATATTTATGACCGTTTTTAGTCTAGTTTTTATTTTGCTTAATTTGTATATTTCAAAACGATTTATAGCAAAACTACATGTAAGTAAGAAGTTAAAAAACTATTTTAATATTTTTTTAGTGATCAATTTCTTTGGAATTTTGGGATATGTGTTTACAAGATATAATCCTGATATGCCAGAACTCCTTTATTTTTTATTTTCAATCCCTATTGGTATAGTATTTTTACTTTTTTGTACAGCTCTTGTCTATGATATCTCAAGGATTGTTATAAATAAAGTGCCGCTACAACCTCAAAGAAGAGATTTTTTTAAAAAGAGTTTAGATTATGGTGCTTTAGGGGTAGGGTTTCTTTTAAGTGCGAGAGCTTTGTATGAAGCACGACATCTTGTAATA
>CBETOJ010000075.1:0-7093 GCA_965537725.1 uncultured Campylobacterales bacterium
GATTACAAAGCTGACGTTAAAAAGAAAAAAGTAAAAAAAGTTTTAGGAAAAGTTACTAAAACATTAAAAAAAGAAGCACCAAAAAAAGTAAAAAAAGCTAAAGTAATCGCTAAAAAAGCAGTAAAAAAAGCTGCATAAGCTACTAAGTTACAAAGATAGAGTTTCTTCTATCTTTGTAATTCTTCATATATCTTCATATACTCAGCTGCTGAGTTTTTCCAAGAGTTATCAACTTTCATATTGTGTTTGATCGTTTTTTCAAATTTTTTATGGTTTCCATAAATTGAAAGAGCCTTTGCAATAGCATGCATAAACCAAAAGAGATTATGCTCTGCATACGTTATACCAACTCCAATATAGTTTTTTAGATTATTATAATCCACATCCGTAAAGTCAATTACACTATCTCTTAGGCCTCCAGTTTTAGCTACAATAGGCATAGCTCCATATTTCATAGAGATCATTTGATTTAGTCCACATGGCTCAAAGAGTGATGGCATCAGTAAAAAATCGCATGCAGCGTAGAGTTTCCTAGAAAAGGCTTCATTGTAACCAACTTTGATATAAACATTTGGATAACACACTGAGATATTATTAAAAATAGTATTATAGTGATCCTCTCCACTTCCTAATACTATAAAGTTAGCTTCAAAGTTTTTCACAAGATTAAAACTCTCTATTAAAAGATCAATCCCTTTTTGATGGGTAAATCTTCCGATGAACACAAAAAGTGGTTTATCTACTTCAACAAACCCTATCTCTTCTAAAAGTTTTTTCTTATTCGTCCTTTTATCGTCTAAAGATTTTACTCCATAATTTTTATAAATCATATCATCCACGTCAGGACTAAAGGTCTCATAACTGATCCCATTAAGGATTCCTTGGAGTTTATAGTTGTTATCTCTTAGTACTTTATCCAAAGTTTTCCCAAAGAGAGGAGTTTGAATCTCACTTGCGTAAGTAGGACTGACCGTAGTTACCTTATCACTATAATAGATCCCAGCTTTTAAAAAGTTTACTTTATCAAAATACTCTAGTGCTTCAGGTTTAAAACATTTCTCCCATTCAAGTTCAAGATCATACATAACCTCTTTATCAAATATCCCTTGGTATGCAAGGTTATGGATCGTAAGAACTGTAGGTTGTGGAAGGTTATATCTTGTCTTTACAAGAAGCGGGATCAATGATGTTTGCCAGTCATTGACATGAATTGTATCAATTTTAAGCTTCATACGTATCATCACTTCAAGACAAGCATAAGAAAAAAGACCAAATCTTAAAGCATTGTCTCCAAAGTCTCCATTATAATCATGATATAGTCCTTGTCTATCACATAAAATTGGATTATAAATAAATAATTCATATTTATTCTTACTATTTACAAAGATATCAAACTGGTGTTCTACTCCTCTTAGCCAATAGGTAAAGGTAACATTGGCATATTCAATATTGAATTTATCACGATCTATTGTTTGATAAAGAGGTAAAAGTGTATAAACTTTATTCTTTTTTCTTAGAGCTTCAGGGAGGCTTTGCGCCACATCCCCTAATCCTCCACTTTTTGCATATGGGTACATCTCACTAGTACAAAATAAAATATTCATTAACTCTCCTTTAAAATTTGAACAACATCTTCAGGTAAAAATGTATTGATAAAGATCTCAGTATCCAATTCAAATCCCGCATTTTTAAAAAGTCTTGGGAGTATTTGGATATGAAATCTATGAAAAGAGTTTTCATTTTGAAGATCACCGTTTTTGATGATCATATTAAATGGAAACTCTCCTAATGCATGATAGAGCTTTTGAAATACATAATGGCTAATATCACTTAACGCATAGAGATGTGATTCTTCAAGTTTGATGATAGAGTTTAAATTTTCTTTTGCCATGATCATCACTTCAAATGGGTATTTTGAAGCATATGGGCAATAGGCTATAAAAAAATTATTCTCTTTTAAGATTCCTTTTTCAAAGTTTCTTTCATCATATAAAAGATCATCAAAAAAGTCTCTGTGGGTTTGCTCTTTATGCTTTTTAAATTCTGTTAAATCTTCTTGAATAGTTTTAGGGATAAAAGGAGTAGCAATAATTTGTGAGTGTGCATGGGTTTGGGAAGCTCCAGCATCAACTCCATTATTTTTAAAGATACTAAAATATTGCATTCTTGTATCTTTTTTTAGATCAAGTAGACGCAGTTTAATGATTGAAAAGTAGTCAAAAAACTCAGAGGTCTCAAAGTGATACATTTGCCTATTGTGTTCAGGTGTTTCAATGATCACTTCATGAGCCCCAAAGGCACTTTTATTCTCAAAGTTTAGATGTTTATATGAATTGATAGGGTGTTCGATACTTAAAGCATTGTACAGATTTGGTACAACTCTACATCTCCATCCCTCCTCATTTCCAATTCGAAGGACCTCATTTGGAGTAAGGGATTCATTTCCTTTTACAAATGGGCAGTGTTTCTCATCTTGTTCTTGTGTGTTTTTATAGTGGTATTGTGCTCTTTTTGCTCGATTTGGAGCAAATAAAACCCACTCTTTTTCTAGTTTGTTATATCGAAATTCAGACAAAATATCTCCTATACGAACCAGTGATGTAGTTCGCAGTTTTCTAATGTAATAATAAAATCATTATAGATAGGAAAGGTTTGTAATACCTTTTCTTCCTCTTTAATAGTAAATGAAAAACTGATCTCATTTGTATCATTTGGTGTGATTATACTTTTTGGAACTTTAAGTTCCATACTTTTTTTGCTACAATAGGAGTTGATCCCCTCTATATTGTTGTTTTTACATGGGATAAATTTAAATTGTTCTTCATTAAGGCTAAGTATTAAATGGTGTTTTTTTGAAAATGAAGCTTCAAAAAATAGATACAGATTCTCTTCATCATATCCATATAAAATATTTTGTACGATATTTTTAGATCCATCCATTACACTAAACTCTTTAGAGATATCTACAGCTCCAGCTCCAAGCCATTCAAAATAATTACTTTTCAATCCATCAATAGTTGGGGAGATAAAATTAATAGGTTTTGTATGAAAGGTTTGAGAAGTATTGGTTTTTATAATTGGTTTGAGTATTAGTGATGGGGTATCTAGCTCCATATATTGATAGATATTGATCAAGTGTTTTCTAAATAGTTCATCAAACTCTTTTGCTTGGATAGTAAAGTGATCATCCCCATACCACCAAAACCAATCACTTCCAAGTGCTATCATAAACTCTTTTTCAATTAGACTATTAGTATGAGGATCAAGAGTCTCTTTAAATGTCATATAATCTTTCATAGTAAGATCAAGAAGCTCCCATGCTCGATTTTTTTCATCACTTCCTATCCAAATATCAAAGTTTCCATTGATCCAGCTTCCACTTGTAAGTGTTGGCAGGGTAAAGTTCTGAATATCCTCTTTTGTACTAATCTCATCCATAGTTACTGTGTCTATCCAAGAAAGCTCTTCTAACAGGGTATAGAGCTCAGTGAAAAACTCTTTTGCATTATGTGGAAAGAACTCCCAAGCATTTTCCCCGTCTAAGATCACATTGACTAAAGGGGAGAATTGATGAGAGTTATAGATATTTTCAAGATGTTTTATAAATTCTAAAGCGGCTATTCTAGGGTGTTTGTTACTATATTCAAATCCTATAGAATCACTTAAAAAATGATCTCGAAATCGTATATCAATGGTTTTTCCCTCAATATCAAGAGTATAGTTTTTATAGATATTGTGTTTTTCATTATTGTGAATAGTTTTAAATAAAACCTCTTCATCTGTACAAAACCACTGAAGATCATTATTGGCAAATAGCTTTGCTGTTTTTAAACTCACACTTCCCTCAGCAGGCCAAAATCCAGTAGGTTTTTTCCCAAATAGTTTTTCAAAGTATTCAATCGCTTGATGGGTATTTTTTTCTCCTAAAGCTTGAAAGCTTGAGTCAACTTTTGGTAAAGTCACATGAGGTTTCGCTTCAACGGCACTATTGATATCAAGCAATAGTGGTGTAATAGGATGATAGTATGGTGTAGTACAAAGGGTGATTTTCCCTGAGTCATTAAGACTCTTATAATATTCTAGGATTTGTGGTAAGAATTTGATCAAACTATCTATAAGATGGATCTTATCTTGCTGTGAGTAAAAGTGCTGTTTTTCTAAAAGATGTTGTACGATCTCATTATTCTCTCTTAGATAGTTTC
The DNA here is from genome assembly GCA_965537725.1 of uncultured Campylobacterales bacterium. Lineage (GTDB taxonomy): Bacteria > Campylobacterota > Campylobacteria > Campylobacterales > Arcobacteraceae > JAIOSF01. The sequence goes on from CBETOJ010000075.1 coordinate 4,203, forward strand.
CACACCAAGAGAGTAGAAAAAGAACTTCACAATCCAGTATCTCTTGATATTCAAACTCTTTTATATTGGAATTGATCTTATATTTTAAAAAAAGTTCATGATACCGTGGAAGTGGTTTGATCATGTTTTTTTCATTGGATAAAAAAAGATAGCTTTGTAAAAACTCAAATTCATCATGATTTAAAGCAGGGATCTCTTTTTTCATGATCTCCAAAAGTTTATCATTGGCACTATGGTTGATATACGATTCGATTTGAAAAAGAAGAGATGGGACAAGATTATAGGTTGCTTTTATGTTTGGGAAGTTTTCAGAGTACCATGGGATATCATAGTAGTCTTTAATAGCGTGTAAAAATACCCAAGGCATAAAAGTGATGGCATCTTTATCATCCTTATAATAAGGCTGATGCATATGCCAAAGAAAAGCTAGATGGAGCTTTTTATTGTTACTCATTTATCCACTTTTCGATCTTGTCTTGGTATTGCCAAAAGATTTTATTGGCACTTTTTTCATCTTCAGCTTGAAGGTAGATATTTAAAAAGTCATTATGCTCATCTGGAACCATTAAGATCCACTCCTCTTCACTTACCCATATTTTTACTCCATCGATAGATGATGTTTCAAGATCTTTCCCCTCTTCAAGAAATTTTCTCATCATCTTCCCTTTAAATTCACTTGGACAAGGGATGTTTTCTCCTTTAAAAGTAAACTTAGGAAGTTTTTTGATCACTTGTGAGAGTTTCATATTTGCTTTTTTAATAAGTTCTAAAATCTTAAAGCTAGAATAAAGTGCATCTGTATTTAAACCAAACTCACTAAAAGCAAAATGCCCATCAGTTGAAGCGATCAGTGTATATTGCTTTAATTCAGCTGCTTTTAGATTTGCTAATTTTCCTCTTGTGATCTCTAAGTTTTTAAATTCACAAAAGTCTGGTCCCCATGCTGGGAGAAAGATCTTAAGTTTTTCATCAGTAGTTTTGTCAAGAAGGTATAATACAGTAAGTAATGCGATATAGTCATAGATAAGGTTTCCTTTATCATCTACAAGCTGTAATCTTTGACCATTTGGATAGATCAGCATCCCACAATCTAAATTCATCGCTTTTACGATGTTTTCCATATTGTGTTGTGATTTAGTAATATTTTGGTAGAGTTTAGAAAGTGATTTGTCATCCTTATACGCATTCAAAACAATATTTTCAATACCAAGTTCATTCATAATACTTGGATAGATATCTGAAGTTGATCCAAACATCATATCAACTGCTACTTTAAGTTCATCATCCAAACATGATGTATCGATACTTTCAATGACTGCTTTTCCATATTCCTCTTTAATATGAGTCTCTTCTTCAATCTCACCGATCTCATTTTGATTTACTCTTCTAAAGCTTTCTCTAAAGAAGATTCTCTCAATCGATTTTGCTAATTTACTATCGATCTCTAATCCTTCACTTGTATAAAGGATGATCTCTGTATTAGTTGGGTCAAGTACACTTTGTCTAAAATGAACTCCTGCACTTGCTTCATCATTATTAGCAAGTCTGTGTCTCATCACGTTTGATGGTGGTGTAAAGATATCTATAACATCTATTCCTGTTGAGAGAAGCCCTGAAAGAAAAGCACGTTTGAGCATCCGTGAACTTTTGTGATAATCTCTTGACATATATACTTTACTTCCAATTGGTAAAATAGACCCAAAAGATTCAGCTAGTTTTGTACTCATCTCTACTGAAAGCTCAATATTTGTTCTTCCAGTTACCCGTCCATTTTCAAAGATAGATGCTTTATATTTTGTTCCCCAGATCACATTGTTGCTAATCACTGAATTTGCATCAATGATCTTTTCAGGCCACATAGTGATATCTTTTTCAAAAGTTACTTTTTTCCCGATCTCACACTTTTCAGCCATAATAACACCAAGAGATGCTTTGACTTCATCTTTAATAATATTACCCTTACAGATCACTGAATTGTGGATCTTTGTTTTAGAACCAATTGATACATCATCCCAAAGGATTGAGTTGATCACTTCCGAGTGCTTTTTAATCTTAGTATTCTCTCCAATACAACAGTTTTCAAGTGTAACTCCCTCAGAAATTTTTACATTTTTATCTAAGATCACTGTACCATTTACTCTTATCTTCTCAGGTAATCTTACTCCCTCTTCAAGATATACGACCCCTTTATCGATCTCTTGTTTTTTCCCTTTGATTGGAAGTTCTATCTCTCCACCAAAGATATCTTGATACACTTCTCTATAACTATTTGGATTCCCAACATCTCTCCAATACCCCTCAGCACTATATCCCCAAAGTGGAACATCATTTGCCATCAATGCTGGAAAAAGATCTTTTGCAAAGTCAAAATTTTCCCCATGAGGAATATACTCTAAGATCTCAGGTTCGATCATATAGATACCAGTATTAATCGTATCACTAAATACCTCACCCCAACTTGGTTTTTCTAAGAACTTTTCTATTCTTTCCTCTTCATTTGCAATAACAACTCCAAATTGTAAAGGGTTTTCAACAGAAGTAAGTGTAATAGTAAGTTGTGATTTTTTCTTTTTATGGAATTTTTCTATTCTCTTAAATTCAAAATTTGTTACAAGGTCACCTGATACTATAATAAAAGTTTCATCTAAAAACTCTCTTGCAAAAGCAACTGCTCCTGCAGTACCATAATCATCATCTGGTTGTACATATGTGATATTTACCCCAAGATCTTTTCCATCTTTAAAGTGATCTTTTATGATCTCAGGTTTAAAATATAACAATACTGCCATCTCAGTGATACCAAGCTCATCTCTTAGTTTGATAATGATATGTTCCATCATTGGTCGATTTAAGATTGGAAGCATTGGCTTAGGTAAAGAGTTTGTGAGTGG
>CBETOJ010000076.1:0-7069 GCA_965537725.1 uncultured Campylobacterales bacterium
TGCCGTATGAATAGAATAACTGAATTTTTCCAAAGTAAATTTTACATAGAACTTATTGTTGCTACGGCTTTATTTATAACTGCGATCGCTACTGATAGTATGATCACTGTTATCATCTACATGCTTTATTTTATGATCATGTTAGAGATCGTGCGAGCTGTTATTGGGTTTATTAGAGAAAAACGTGTACAAATCAGAATCTTGATCGATGCATTTATAATCCTTACTTTACGGGAATTTATTGTAAATGTTGTAAAACTTAACAAAGAAGAGATATTAAGTTTTGAAGATCTTTTAACAAATAGTACTAATTTTCATATTTTAATATTTAGTGGGGTGTTAATATTTTTATTTATTTTAAGATGGCTTGCTATCTTCACTTCACCTGATAAAAACTGCTTTGATTGTAAGAAGTCTTCTTAAAGTAATCATTTTGTAACCAACTTATCCTATAATCTCCTTAAAATTTTTAAAGGATCATCTTGGAAACAGCTTTTCAATCTAAAAACAAAAGAGAACAGCTCAAAGAAGATATGCTTAGATATTTTCTGATTTTTGCAGCTGGGATATCTATCTTAACAACATTTGGTATCTTATTCTCAATACTTTTTGAGGCTCTTGAATTTTTCAATCTTCGAAGTTTTACTTACTTCATTACAGGAACAGAATGGTCTCCTGGTACTCCTAATAGTAAGTTTGGTGCTGCAGCAATTTTTGCAGGAACGTTTATGATCACTATCATTGCAATGCTTGTTGCTGTGCCAATTGGTGTATTTAGTGCAATTTTTATGAGTGAGTATGCAAGTGATGGTGTAAGAACTTCAGTAAAACCACTTTTAGAAATCTTAGCAGGTATCCCAACAGTTGTATATGGATTCTTTGCTGCAATCACTGTTGCACCAGCAATTGTCCATGCAGCTGCTGCTGTTGGATTGGAAGCTTCATTTAATAGTGCCTTAGCAGCTGGTATTGTTATGGGTATTATGATTATTCCTGTTATCTCTTCACTAAGTGATGATGTTATCAATGCTGTTCCTGATAGTTTACGAAAAGGTTCACTCGCTCTTGGTATGACAAAAGCTGAGACTATTAAAGATATCGTTATCCCTTCAGCAATGCCAGGGATCATCTCAGCAACACTTCTTGGTATCTCTAAAGCTCTTGGAGAGACTATGATTGTTGTTATGGCAGCAGGTATGAACGCAAACAAGTTTTCAATCAATATCTTAGAAGATATGACAACAGTTACAGTACAAATCGTAACTGCACTAACTGGAGACTTTGAGTTTAACTCTCCAGACACTTTGAGTGCTTTTGCTTTAGGACTTGTACTATTTGTAGTAACTTTAGTACTTAACTTCGTTTCAGTGATGATGATCAAAAAATTCAAAGAAAAATATAAAATGAGTAATTTATAATGGCAAAACTAGACAAAAACAATATATTCTACGATCCGTCTTTAACCAAAAGACACGCTAAAGCAAAAATTTTTAAAGGTATGGCAGTGGGTGCATTAGTTACATCACTTCTATTCCTTGCAATATTTTTAGTGGATATGGTTTCAAAAGGTCTTCCAGCATTTCAGCAAACTTATGTTCAAGTGGAAGTGAAGTTTAATGAAAAGAGTATCAAAAACTATCGAAATGCAGTTGATAGAAAATATGTGAATTTAGTAAGTAGGGCTGAAATTAGAGAGATCCCTATGATGGTAAAAAAAGATCCAACATTAATGAATACAACTCAAACTATGTGGATTTTAGCTGATGATCAAGTTGATATGTATGTAAAAGGGAAATTCCACAAAATAAAAAGTAGACATTTAAAAACTCTAGAAGAACTTATCAAAAATGGGAAAATTGAAAAAAGATTTAATACTGGATTTATTAGCCAAGGGGATAGTTTAATTCCAGAAAAATCTGGTCTTGCTTCTGCAATCATTGGATCAATCTTTACTCTTCTTGTAACAATGGTTGTGGCTTTCCCTATTGGAGTTGCAACAGCAGTATATCTAGAAGAGTTTGCAGATCCAGATAGTAAATGGTCAAATCTTATTGAGATCAATATCAATAACCTAGCAGCGATCCCATCAATACTTTTTGGTCTTTTAGGACTTTCAATCTTTATCAACCTCTTTGGAATGCCAAGATCATCACCACTTGTTGGGGGTCTTACTCTTGCACTTATGACCTTACCAATTATTATTGTAAGTTCACGTGCAGCACTTAGATCAGTTCCAGCAAGTATTAGACAAGCTGCATATGGACTTGGTCTTACAAAGATCCAAGTAGTACGTGACCATGTTCTTCCACTTGCCTTCCCAGGTGTTATGACTGGATCAATTATTGGTCTTGCTCAAGCTATGGGAGAGACTGCACCATTAATTATTGTTGGGATGATCGCATTTATTCCAGATAGTCCATCAAGTATTTTTGAAGCTGCTACAGTTATGCCAGCACAGATCTTTACATGGGCAGGACGACCAGAAGTTGCTTATATTGAAAGAACAGCAGCAGGAATTATTGTACTTCTTTCAATCCTAATTTCACTGAATGCTCTTGCCGTATATTTAAGAAAAAAATATGAGGTGAAGTGGCAATAAGCTACAAAAGGAATAGTTATATAAAACTATTCCTCTTATCATAAATAGTTCATTGCTGAAAGTAATGCAGTAGCTGGAACTGTTATGATCCCCAAGTTGCTACTATTTTTTTCACTGCATCTCTTTTTACATACTGAGTTTTTTCAGTGTTTTTAATCTGTTTTTTACCCCTTTTACTTTCTCTTCCTCATCATCAGTACGTTTATAAAGTTCAACAATCCTTTCATACTCCCCTTTTTTCTTAGTATCTTTTTTTTCCAGTGATTCTAGTTCATGATTATATGCTTTTAAAGTCTTTTTTTCGCTTTCTAAAAGCTCTTGCTCTTGAAGTAATAGTTCATCTTTATTTGGAATACCCCAGAGTTTATAAAACTATAACTCAATACCACCAGAAAGAAAAGTGCAAACCCTAAGCGAATAAAGTCTATACCGCTTTCTTTTTGTGCAACTTTTTCCATCTTCTTGACTGTTTGTATCTCCATAAAAACCCTTTGTAACCATCTTGTAACTTTTAAAGAATACAATACTATAGATACCTTTATTAAATCAGTGATGGTATAAAATGGGTTATTTATAGGGTTTTAACTTATAATATAACTAATATCAATAAATAATTTTCAATTTTTTTACAAACTTTTTTATCTGTAACCATCTTGTAATTAAAAGAGTGTAAAATTCATACGTTTAAAATCACTTATAAAGAGAACTTAATGGGAAAAAATATAACAAAAATAGATGTAAAAAACCTCAATTTATGGTATGGTTCAAAACATGCTTTACATGATCTGACCATTGAACTTTATCAAAACCAAATTACTGCTCTAATCGGACCATCTGGTTGTGGAAAATCAACTTTTCTTAGATGCCTTAATAGAATGAACGATTTAGTAAGTAGTGCGAGAATTGAAGGTGAAGTTATCATTGATGGACAAAACGTTTACGACAAAGAAGTTGATGAAGTAAGTGTTAGAAAAAGAGTTGGTATGGTTTTTCAACAGCCAAATCCTTTTCCAAAATCTATCTATGAAAATGTTGCTTACGCACCACTTAAACATGGTATCGTAAAAAAAGGAAGTGCATGCGATGACCTAGTTGAGGAATCACTCATCGGTGCTGGTATCTGGGAAGAGGTAAAAGATATCTTAAACCAACCAGGAACTGGTCTATCAGGTGGACAACAACAAAGATTATGTATCGCTAGAACAATTGCAGTAAAACCTGATATTGTTTTAATGGATGAGCCAACATCTGCACTTGATCCAATCTCAACTGAGAAGATCGAAGCACTAATGTTAGAATTAAAGAAAAAGTTTACTATTGTAACTGTAACTCATAATATGCAGCAAGCTGCAAGGATTGCAGATATGACAGCATTTTTCCACCTTGGTGACTTAATTGAATATGAGGAAACAGAAAAAATCTTTATCAATCCAAAAGAGAAGAAAACGGAAGATTATATCACTGGTAGATTTGGATAGGAGTCTATAATGTTACAAAACTTTAATGAAAAGATGACAAGTGTTGAGAGTGAGATCAAAACACTTTTAAATGGACTATTAGAAGCAAATCAAATGATCGCAAAAGCTTTAAGTGACTGTGATAATGAAAAATTTAATAATGCAAAAAAATCTATTAAAAACGTAAGTAATAAGATTAATGGAATTGATAATGATATCGTTACAGCTCTTGCACTTCATCAGCCTGAAGCAAAAGATCTTAGAAAAATGATCTCTTATCTTAAGATCACAAATGAGCTTTTAAGAGGGTGTTCTAGTACAAGAAGTTTTATAAGAGAATTTCAAGAGGTTTGCTCTAAAGTTGATCTAAAAACGATCAATGAGTATGCGATCCCAATGCAAAAATCAACAGTAGATGCACTACAAACTACCCTAAGTATGATGGATACTGATTGTAGTGATGAGATGCAAGAGAATTTCAATCATGTACTTATTTGTGAAAATAAAACCGATGATCTTTATGATATGATTGAAACAAAACTGTTAAAAAAAGCTGATAAAGAGAATGAATTTAAAAACTATCACCAGATGTTAGCATCACTTAGACGAAGTGAAAAAGTAGCTGATCGTGCAATGAGTATTGCAAGCTTACTTCTTTATGCAAAAAATGGTGGTGAACTCCATCAAGTCTAAATAATAACCTGCTATAATTCTACTATTATTTAATAGGGAAGCTAATGAAAGATAGTACAATATTAGTAGTTGAAGATGAACAAGATATTTTAGACTTAATAGAATATACTCTTACCAAAGATGGGCATGATGTGATCTCATGCCTTGACACCAAACTAGTCGAGCAACTTTTAAGTGAAGAAACCATTGATCTTATTCTTATGGATAGAAATCTTCCTACAACAGAGGGGAGTATTTTTGTTCAAAATTTGCGTGAAAAAGGATTTGAGCAGCCTGTTATTTATATCACTGCAAAAGATAAAGACGAGGATATTTTAGAGGGGTTTACAAGAGGGGCAGATGATTATATCACCAAACCTTTTAACCTTGATATTTTAAAGGCAAGAGTGAATGCTATTGTAAGACGTTCTAAAAAAGATCTTGAAGTTCAAAAAGTGCGTGATATCATCTATAAATCTTCACAAAAAACGTTTTATATCAATGATGATGCTATAAAGCTTACCCACTTAGAACATGATCTTTTATTGGAATTTTTTAGAAATAGAGATGTACTTTTAAGTAGAGAAACCTTATTAGAAAATGTTTGGGAAGATTTTACTGATGTAAAACCAAAAACAGTCAATGTTGCTATTAAAAGACTCAAAGAAAAAATCGATCCAAGTGGGGAAAAAGAGTATATAAAATCTGTTCGTGGTGAAGGTTATATATTTGCATAAACTTCATGATATATTTTTAAGAAAGTTTCTCTTTCTTTTTTCTATTCTATTTTTCCTTTTAGGGATCGTGATCTATCTATGGATCAAACATATCTATATAGAACAAACCAAAAGAAACCTGATTGATAATATCAATATTATTTCTTTATCTATTACAAACCTAAGTGATCTTAATTCAAAAGCAAAACTCTTAAGAGATACCACTCAATTACGGATCACTTTTATCGATCATAATGGGATGATTTTAGGGGAAAGTAATAAAGACCTCCAAGAGATGGATAACTATAAAAATCGACAAGAGATCTTAGATGCAAAATTAAATGATTTTGGTTACTCTATTAGAAAATCAGATACTCTAAACAAAGAGCTTTTATATGTGGCAAAAAAATTTACAATTGGTGAAGATGAGTACTTTATACGAATTTCAGAAGATGTAAGACAGATAAGTGATGAGTTTCTTTATCTTTCATTAAAAATTGGGTTATTATTTCTCTTTTTTATAGCCATGGCTTTTTTTATTGCTCTAAAGATTAGTAAAAATATCCAAAAAGAGATCCAAGATATCTTATACTATCTTTTAAGGATCAAAAAACAACAAAAAATAAAAATACAAAACTCCCCTTTTTCGTTGGAGTTTCAACAGATTACCAATCTTTTAGAGGATGTATCAAACTCACTATCAAAAAAAGAGCGTCAAAAATCTAAATATACAGCAAGATTAAAACTAGCCAATAGACAAAAAGATGATATCATCTCTGCAATTTCCCATGAGTTTAAAAACCCAATTGCTGTCATTAATGGATATTCACAAACCCTTTTAGAAGATAAAGAACTGAATGCAGATATAAGAGAGAAGTTTTTAAAAAAGATCACTTCTAACTCACTAAAACTGACAAACCTTATAGATAGATTACGATTATCGTTAAAACTTGAAGAGGGAAACTATGCACAAAGTTTTACGAAAATAAATATGTATAATACTATCAATCATATTATTGATGATATCAAAAGTACCTATCCTAATAGAGAGATTATCCTTTTAGGAAAAAAGAATGTAACACTAAAAGTGGATGAGACTATGATCAAGATCGCCATTGAAAACTTAATAGAGAATGCTATAAAATATTCACAAGATGATGTGATCGTCAATATAAGCAATAATAAACTAAGTGTCACTGATACAGGAATCGGTATCAAAGAGAAAGATATCACTAAGATCACTAATAGATTCTATAGAGCTTCCAAAAATGGCTGGAATAATTCTCTTGGAATTGGATTATCACTGGTTTCTAATATTATTAAAATACATAAATTTCATCTTGATATTCAAAGTGTAGAGAATGAGGGATCAACTTTTACAGTAATCTTTAAAGAGTAATTCTATTTTTGCAACTCTATCGATCCAAGAGATTCTTATTCTTGAAGAACAAAAAAAGTTTAAAAAGCTCGCTTCTGCGCTTCATCAACTAAAAGGTGTTGTTGGGAATATTGGAGCAATGGGATCTGTAGGAAAAGATAAAAGAACCACTAGATCAAGCACGTTTACAAAAGTATGTTCAAACCCTTTTAGAGCTTTTAGATAATGGTGACTCCACAGCTGAAGA
>CBETOJ010000077.1:0-7044 GCA_965537725.1 uncultured Campylobacterales bacterium
GGTCTAGTAGGTTTTTTAGTGTATAATTTCACTTATTGAAAATATCTAGAGTATGTTATAATTGAAAATTATAAACTTTCTAGGAGAGAAAATGATAAAAAAATATATACTAATGATCGTATTGATGTCACAAATACTTTTTGCAGATGGTTTAAAAACAATTGAAAAACTTTCTGATCTTCCAAGAGAAAAAAATATAGTTTTGATGTTTTCAATGGAGTTTTGTCCCTATTGTATGCGACAAGAAAATAGTATTATTAATAGAATACAACCAAAGTTTCCAGATATTGTATACCTGAAAGTAAAAAAAGAGACAAAGGTTTTTGAAGAACTTATACAAACAGGAAATTTTGGTGAAGTGGAGTATTTCCCAACAACATTTATACTCTCTTTAGATGAAGATGGAACAATCTTTGTAAAATACCCATTTAAAGGGCATCAGCGTTCAACTGCTATTATCAGTATCTTAAATAATAAAGAGATCATGGAAGATTAATCATCTTTTGTATAAAGATCTAAGATCACACTAAAACAGGCTTGATTATCAATATTTTTAGCATAGAGAGTTCCCTCGTGTTCTTGGATGATCTTTTTAGCAACATTAAGTCCAATACCTATCCCTGAAGAGCTTTTTGTACTAACAAATGGTTCAAAAATATTTGGGAGTATCTCTTTTGAAATCCCTCCTGCATTATCTAAAAAATCTATATGGAGTTTATTTTCATTTGTGTAGATTTTAATATCGATTCGTCTATCTTCATATTTTGGAGTTTTTACAAGTTCATCTAAAGCATTATTTAAAATAATGGTCCAAACTTGCTCTATCCTTTGCTGGTGGATGATAGCAAAATAGTGCTCCATCTCTTTTTGCGATTCTTCGAAGACAAAAAGCTTATCATTGATATAGATTGGTGAAATTTGTTTTGCACGATTGTGTAACATTCGTAAAACAGTGATAAGTGTTGCATATACATTGATTTTTTCTTTTTCAAAAATAGTTGATTGGGACATCTCTTTCATAGATTCTACGATGATTGAGATTCTTTTGATCCCATTGTAGATTATGTTGAAATCCTCTTCTAAAAACTCTTTTGTTTTAGATGAAGGAAGTTCTTGTATAGTATGTTTAGACATCTCAACAGTCCCTTTTATATAGGTAAGAGGTGTATTGATCTCATGGGTGATCCCTGCTGCCATTTGCCCAATAGTTAAAAACTTGGTACTTTTAACAATATCCTCTTCATGTTTTTGATGCTGTAGTAAGATCTCTTTTTGGTGTCTTCTTACAATAAGTAAAAAGCCTATTAAAGAGATGATTAGAACAGCTGCGATCATTAGTGTTGCAATATTATCTTGAAGATATTTAGTTTTTGTCGTTGGTATCTCTTGAACATTTTTAAAAAGGATAGCAAAGCCCATATGGTTTTTATTGATATCAAAGATAGGGTGGGGAATCACAAGAGAGTTTGATTCTTGGTAGATTTTAAAATCATTTTCAAAATCTAAATAATATTCTAACCCGTTTTTTTGTAGAAGAGTTATAACATCTTTATCGGGATCTAAAGAGGTGAGATAATAATCATCTATAAATATTTTTGAAATTGGTTTTGTGATCTGTTTTTTGTATTTTTTATCTACAAAAAATAAAGCATGTACTTTTTCATTTTTAAAAAGCTCTTTTGCTATGGAGTTAAAATGGGATATAATTTCAAAGATACCAATAAGTTTATTTGACTCATTAAAGATCGGCACCATTGTTTTAAAGGACATGGCAAATTTTCCAGTACTTATAGTTGAAACTATTTGAGGGTTTTGTAAAGTTTGAGATATTTCAGGGCGTGCTTTTAGCAATGAATCTCCAGTAGAGTTTGTCCAGCTTCTATAAAAGCTTTTCCCTTCTGTATCGATCACTTGATACCAAAGGTTTTTATAAGAACTTTTTTCATCAATGATCTTTGTGAGATACTCTATATTGATGATATTTTTATCCTTTTTCTCCAAAGCTTTAATAATCGTTTGGCTTTGAGCTAAGGCAAGAGCAATAAAAAGAGTCGATTTCTTTTTATTTTCGATCATAATATGGAGTTTTGATTGGATATATTTAGAATAGTTTGTATACTCATGATAGAGTGTTTCTTCCATTTTCTTTTGGGTAAGAATATAAGAGCTTCCCAGCATTAAAACTATTAATGTACCGATAGATAAGATAATATAGCTGTTTGATTTAAGATGTTTTACCATAATACTGTTTTATCTGTTTTTTAATGTAATATCAAAGCAAACACCGTTGTCTTTATTATACACAACAACATCTGCACCAATTTTATCTAATATCTGCTTTGTCATATAAAGACCGATCCCTGTCCCTTTTCCTATATCTTTTGTTGTAAAATTCGCCTCAAAGATATTTGCTATGATATCTTCTTTTATACCACCTGCGTTATCACATACTTGTATAAGAGTTGATTTGTGTTTATCTATAATAGTATAGTTAATTTTTCGATCTTTTATCCCATTTTGTATAAAAGCATCTCTACTATTATTTATTAAGTTTATAAGCACATGTTTAAATTCATTTGGGTAGATCTTTATTTTGCTATTTAGATCCCCATTTTTAGAGACTTGAATAGTGTTTTTGATCAGCTCATCTTTTAAAAGGATATTAACCGAATTAATAATTGTATCCACTGTGGTCTCTTTTAAGACAGCATTTTGTCTAAAAAATGAACGGAATTCTTCAAGGGTTTCAAGGAGGTGATCTACTTGCTCTTCTATTTTTGTAGAGTTTTCAATTACCATTTTAACTTCAGGTTTTGAGCCTAGTTCATACTCTAGTTTTATACTTTGTCCAAGCATTCGTATAATACCAAGTGGATTTTTCCATTGGTGGGCAATAGCATCTATCATCTCTCCCATGGCAGCGTCTTTTGATTGTTTTAATAACAGGGTATCTTTTGTACGAAGCTCTTTTACTGCTTTTTCTACTTCTTCTTGTAAGTTTTCATTGAGTTGTTGGAGTTTAAGCTTCTCTTCCATTGAGTTTATAACAGCGATAAAATGTTTACGTGAAGGAAGAAGTGTAAGAGAGAATTCTAAGTTTACTAGAGTCCCATTTTTATGGATACATTTTTTATGCACTTTTGAAATACTCCCTTTCTCTTGTGCTTGTAGTAAGTATGATGTAGCTTCCTCTTGCTCCTCTTTATAGGTTATATATCCACACATTTTAATTGTAAAAGCTCTTTTTTAGAGTAGCCTAGTAGTTTTGTATACATGGCATTTACATCTAAAAAAGTCCCCTCTAGATCCATAATGGCAATACCACTATCAGCTTCTTCGATCACAGTTCGAAGTCTTACATTGTTTTCTACAATAGTTCTTTTATATTGTCTAGACCTGTAGATAAAATAGATAGCAATAGCAAGAAGTAACAATATAGAAAAACTTACAATGAGAAAGTTTTTCTGTTTATTTGGAATATAATGATGCTTTTGTTTGACTATAAAAAGCCCTTCCATTTTACTATCGATTGGATTGAAAATTGGCATAAAAAAGTTTTCATTGTATTGATCACTGAGTGCAAAAACTTTTTTTTGATCCAATAAATCATGTATCTTCTTATGATCTATATGGCTAATATTATCTTTATATTCAAGTTTGTCTTGATTAAACTCTTTGATTGTTTTTTCTATCATAAATCCATCTATATGAGCTTTTTCATAATTGATTTTTTCCTCTTCAAAAAGTCTTTTATCAACTATTTTACTTGGTTGGATAAAGTTGGCATAATCATCATAGGCTTTTTGGTATGAAGAGAGTAGAGCTAGAGTACTAAAGGAAACCTCTACACTTCCTAAATGCTTTTTATTGGTATCAAAAAGTGGATATACAAAACGATATCCATTATATATTTTTCCCTCTTCAAAGCCATCTACAGGGAGAAGGTTTTTATTTACATAGCCAATAGTTTTTCGTACCTTTGTAAGATTGTCTCCAAATTTAGTTGGTCTATGAAATCGTAGAAAACTCTCATTATTTGGAAGATGAAAGTGGAGCTGTTTGATATTATATTTTTGCAATAAAATATAGGTCTCTTTTAGAGAAGAATATAACTCTTTTCTTGTTTGATCTTTTAAAAGCTTATTTGGGGTATTGGCATTTTGAAAAATCTCAACTACCTTTGGAGTATTGATCTTTGTTTCAAATATCACATTAGCGATTTTATGGTAGTTATTATAGATTGCTTTGTAGTTTAACTGAACCTGTTCAAGTTCATGGTTTAAATGGGTTTGTATCTTATCATTTTTTTTAAACCAAAGAAAAGTAATGACCAATACTGATGATACTAAATAGATCAATAAATATCTTAGTTTTATATTATCCATAGTTTGCCTAATTCTTCAAGTTTTCATTTGGTATGGTAATAGTAATAACTACTCCATGTTCTTCATTTTCAATTGTAATATTATATTGATGTTCATCAATAATCTTTTTTACAACACTAAGCCCGATCCCTAGACCTTTATGTTTTTTATTAGAATTAAAAGGTTTGAAAATCTTTTTCATGATATTAGGATCTATTCCTCCCCCAGTATCTTTTATGATCACTTGAGTTGTGGTGTCATTTTTCAATATATCGATAGATAATGAATTACTTTCAAACTCTTGAAACTCCATTTGATCAAGCGCATTATCAATTAAAATGATAAAAAGCTGTTGGAGTTTTCTAAAATCACCTTGTATGTTAAATGAATGGGTATCTCTATCAATATCTAGATCAAAGGGAGTCTTTTGAAGAGAGATCTCCATGATATTTTTTGCTTTATTATAAGTAAGTCGTAAGGCGCTTACAATGATTCTAAAAAGGTTTATCTCAGTTATTTTAAAATTTTTAGAATCTGCTATTTCTCTCATCGATTCTGTGATATTTTTGATTCGTGTAAGATTACTGTTTATTGCTAAAAGTTCCTCTTTAAAAAGTATGGAATCTTTTTCATCTAAAGAGTCTATACTCATCATCAATATCTCCATATGACCACTAATAATTGTTAGAGGGGTATTGATCTCATGGCTGATCCCTGCAGAGAGCTTCCCTATAGCATTATATTGTGCATTGTCGATTTTTTCCTCTTGGAGCTCTCTATTGTATTGTTTGAGTAGAGTTTCATTGGTCACATCTCTTTGGATTCCAAGAAAATATTTAAGGTGTTTATTATCATCAAAAATTGGTGAGATTGTAAACTGGTTATAGATCAGTTTTCCACTTTTTGTATAGTTACGAACTGTTGCTGTGGCTGATTTTTGCTCCTTTAGAGCATCACTGATGATATGTAAACCTCTTTGATCTTTATCATTTGCTTGTAAAAAGCTAGAGTTTTTTCCAAGAAAATCTTCAGGGGTATATTCAAAGATTTCACAAGTTCTATGATTGACATAAATTATAGGATTAGAGGGTAAGTTAGGATCTGAGACAACTATTCCATTTTTAGCTTGTTCTAAGATATGAGGGAGATACTTTTGAAGTTCTGGATCGATGGTTTTCATTTAACTACACTACTTTAACCTTTCAAAATTAGTATAGTATATTCAAAAAATAGTCAAAACAATATTAAAGATATTGTAAAAGGAAGAAGAGGATTACTTCTCTTCTCCTGATTCAATATCTCCGTGATATGCAACAATACCATGGGTAAAGTTTGATACATGTGACCACCCCATATCTTTTAATACTTGTTGACAATAAGCACTTCTACTTCCTGTTAAACAGTAAAGAATAGTTGGTTTCTCTTTTTGATTTTCTATTTTGTCAAGTTGATTATAAAATGAAGTTGTAGGAATAAGATAATCAGTTCCTTTGATTCTTTGGCTTTTCCATTCCATCCACTCTCTAACATCTACAAGATTAAAATCTACCATACCAAGAACTCTTGCTTCAAGTAGAGCGATGATCTCGTCAGAATCTAGTTGTTCATGTTTTAAGATCGTTTCACACTCCTCTTTTGAAAGTCCTCGTGAGTGAGTATGAGCTATAAGTTCAGCTTCTTCTTCAATTGCATTGGCTTTTGCATATTCTGGAGTACAAAAAATTCCACAGTGACATTTCCCATCATTTGGGATCTCTTCTTTTAGTGCAGGTTGACAGGGACAGATTCTATTATCAGCGGCTTTTTGCTCCTCTTTCGTCTCTCCTATAACCATAAAACAGGGACAATATCTTTTATTGTAAATGATCTTGTTTCTAGCAAGACCCATTAAAACACCCTCATTTACATCTTCAATTGGATTATATACAAATCCTTGAGAAGCACACACTTTATCTGTAAACTCTTTTGTTTTTTGAAGCTCCTCTTTAAATTCTGCTGATTCCATATCAATTTTTATCATACGAACAATTACCTACCATTTAAAATTTTTACGTATCTTAGAGAAATATCGTTAATATAGACTTAAAAGGAGGTTTTAATTTTTAGATAAAGCCTAAGTATATTATAATAATCTATGAATATTTTAGATCAAATCTATGAAATAAACTTTACAAAAATCAACTTTTTAGAACGTAAAGTTTCTATAAAAAACCCATATACTATTTTACAAGGTCCTCCAAAAAGTGGGAAGAGCTACCTTATTTATGATTATTTGAGTCAGTTTGAAATTGAACGCTATTTATATATTGATCTAGATGATTATAGAAATGATAAAGGTGAGATCATACAGGAGTTAGAAAGTTTTATACAAACAAAACAGATCGAAGTGCTTGTTTTAGAAAATTTTCAATTTGACTTTGATTTACCAAAAGTAACAAGTATCATCATCTCAACTAATCATATGATAAAAAATCTAGAATATGACTTTGATATCTTATCTGTACTTCCTCTGGATTTTGAAGAGTATCTTTTATTTGATATTAAACATAATAGTATCTCAAATAGTTTCAATAGCTTTTTAAAATTTGGATCATTTCCTGAAATTATAGAATATAGTGAACAAAAAAAAGCAAATAGAAACTTAGAGATCTGTAAACTTTACTCTGAAGATAAAACTTCC
>CBETOJ010000078.1:0-7016 GCA_965537725.1 uncultured Campylobacterales bacterium
ATCTTTATTGCAAAGTTTGTCTCAATCTCACTTGGTAAAAAAGTAGAAGTTGCTACTATCTTTATATTGACAAGATTATCTAAAAATTCGATTTTATTTAATACATTATCTATATTTGTGATAATAAGTTCATTATATTGATCAAGGTCTGCACTTTTATTGATGATCACTTCTTCAAGCACTTTAGCATCAAAGATAATAGCTTCTGGCAAAATAGTTTGTGCTAAGATAGTTTTCCCAACACCTTTTTCACCAATAATTAAAATATTCACAGGAAGTGTACTTGACATTTGCGCGATATTAAGAAGTTTTTTTGATGCTTCAGATTTTGCTATAAAGTTCATTTGTTATTCACACCTATCTAGTTTATCTTGAATAAATTTTTTCACCTCTTCATATAAAGGAGTCTCTTTAAAATCATCAAAACTAGCTCCACTTGCATTTGGATGTCCCCCTCCGCCAGCGAGTTTTTGTGCTAAGATTGATACGTCTAGTTTGTTATTTGATCGAAAACCAACTCTTCCACGTTTTCCTACATCCATAAAAAAATCATACTCTGGGTTGGCTCTTAAAAATCCATTGGCTGAGATGGAGATATTTCCTAAAGCATACGTTAAAAGACCACGATAGTTTTTATATGTAACAGTAAGTTCTTCTTTTTTTGTATCTAAAAGTTTTACAAGATTATCAGAGATCAAATTATCCATAGTGTTATTTTTATCAGTATGATTTAAAAATGTTTTTTTATTAAAATAGACTTTTTCATCAAGCATGATATGTCCATCTTTTTGATCAATAAACTCTAGTGCACGAGTAAGAAGATAGTGTTTATAAGCACGATGGTCATTTGGGAAAATTGTATTATTGACCTCATTTGATTTTGAAACCATACTCATACAAACTTTTCCATACTCAAATAATGGATCATTTTCCAGCCAAATATCAGCTGCATTTACCGCTTGGATTAGCTTATCAAAGTTCTTTTGACAAAGTGGTTCAAGTATCTCATTATAATGCTCTTTAAAATACTCATAGGTGATCTTTGTAGCACTCCTTGATGTATCAAGATGATACCACTCATATCGTTTAGCACTTTTACTTCCAGTTGCATGATGATCTAAAAGTTGCAAGGTGATATTAAACCCATCGCTATTAAGCTGATTGATATCATTATTAAGACTTTTTGATTCTTCTGTCGTAAGATTAAGATCAGTGATTAAAAAAAGTATCTTATCCTCTTTTGTACACTCTTTGATTTTATTGAGTACTTCTTTAATATAAAGCTTGACCTCTAATCCATAATTGGCATTTAAAAAAAATCCATCAGGGAAAACTTTTTTCGAGATAAGTTGACAAGTATACCCATCCATATCAGTATGGGAGATGTGAAAAAACTTCATAAGACTTTATCCTCTGTGAAAAATTTGTGAATATTTAATTATTTGGGGATTATACAGTTTTAAATATTATATATTACTTGTATTGAATAGTTTATATACAGTTTTTAGGAAATTATATAATATCTTTGAGAGTAAGATTGTCTAAAAAACCACTTATTTTATTTTGAAGATTTGCTAAAAGAGGAAAGACAGTACAAGATCCATTGAAACTTGAAGAGCAGGTTCCATTATCTGAAGTACATTCAAAAACTGATGGGGTTTTTTCTTCAGCAATAGTTGTTATCTCTAAAATCGTTAACTCATCACAATTCTTCTTTAGTGTAAATCCACCATTGTTTCCTTTATAGGAATTGAGTATCCCTTGTTTTGCAAGGTTTTGTAATATTTTTGCTAAAAAAGATTTAGATATTCCTAACTCATTGGCTAAGACTTCTACATTCTTTGGTTCATCACTTTTAGCAATACTTACTAAAGAAAGAAGAGCATATTCACTTTTTTTTGTTAATAACAATTGTTTATCCTAAAGATTTGTGTAATTATAGTTAAAGTGTTTTAAATAAGAGTCTGTTCAGTTGATTTGATTTAAAATTGTAAAGTTATTTTAAGAAAAAGGACAAAAATTGCCCTTTTTGAATAGGATTATTTTGCTCTGATTCCTAAATCAGCAATAAGTTGTGTAAACTTAGTAAAATCTTTCCCTTTTAAGTAGTTAAGAAGTCTTTTTCTTTTTCCTACCATTTTAAGAAGACCTAATCTTGAATGATGATCTTTATGATTTGTTTTTAAATGCTCTGTAAGTCTTGCAATTTTTGCACTTAATAAAGCAATTTGTACTTCCGCTGAACCTGTGTCTTTTCCATCTCTTTGGTGTTTAGAGATAATCTCTTGTTTTATGTCCTGATCTAAAGCCATTTTGGACCTCCTGATTGGTATATTTTCTCAAAGTGTAAATCTATTTTTACAAATTGGAAGCGAATTATAGTAAAACAAAACTCTTTTCTAGCTTAAATAAAACTAATTTCCTCCGCATTGTCCTTTATAATCAGTATTTTGTATTTTTTCTAAATAAACTAATGTATGTTCTAAGACTTTTTTCTCCTCCACTAAAGGCTGCATTATTTTATTTTTTTCTGTAAGATTTAACTTTTGATTCTCTACTATATAACTTACTTCATTATGAAGTTCATCAATTCTCTCATTAATTATTTTTATCATCTTCATTTTATTTAATCCTTTTGAGTGTATAATAGCCAGCAAAAAGTTAAATTATGGTGAAGATATGGAAGTAAGTCAAAATATATTTTATGATGAGTTTTTAAATAAGCTAACAGCACTTCATAATGCGTTAGTGGATCTTCAAGAAGATTATTCTAATAAAGAGATCATCAATGATATATTTAGATCTATTCATACAATTAAGGGTTCATCTGATCTTTTAGGAATGTTTGATGTTGTAGAGATCACTCACAAAGCAGAAGATCTATTAGATGAGATTCGGCATGGGAAAGTAAATCCTAATGAAAAACTTGTCTCTTTATATTTTGAGTTAGAAGATTTTTTAAACATCTCAATTAATAATACTGTAGATGGTATATATGATGATATAGCGGCTCAAGATTTAGCTATATATCTAAAAAATGAACTAGAAAAATATTTAAAACAGCCAGAGCTTTTAAATAAAAAAACTATCTTAGTAGTTGAAAGCTCAAGTATCAATAGATATAAGATCAAAATGATAGCTGCAGAACTTGGACATGATGTATATATTACCGATAATGGAGTAGATGCGTTAAAAAAACTACACGAGCAAGAGATAGATATTATCTTTGCAGATGTTACGGGAACTTGTGAAGCTTGTGCAAATTTTGTCCAAGATGTAAAAAATGATATTTTATATGATCATATTCCTGTAGTAATGCTTGTAGATCTTATGGATACTAAAATGAAACATATTGGTCAGCTTATCAAGGCCAAAGCTTGGCTAATAAAACCAATCAAGATAGAACAGGTGGAAACATTATTAAAAAAATTAGTTATCTAATTACATAATAACTAAAGTTCAGTATGTTATAATAGGCACTTTTCAACTCATATTGATAAATGAAATTTAATATATAGAGGATAGGTAAATTATGAAAGTATTATTAATAAAAGATGTAAAATCTCTAGGGAAAACTGGAGAAGTAAAAGAAGTAAAAGATGGTTATGGAAAAAACTTTTTAATTGCAAAAGGGTTTGCAAAACATGCAACACCTGAAGTATTAGAAGAGTGGGCAATAGAGCAAGAAAAGATCCAACAAGCATTAGAAGATGAGATCAAAGAAGCAAAAGAAGTAAAAGAGAAAATTGATAGTTTTAAATTTACTATTAAACATAAAGTTGGGGCAAATGGGCACTTAATAGGAAGTGTAACAAATAAAGAGATTCAACAAGCTATGTATGATCAAGCGGAAATTGGTATTGATAAAAAACAGATCACATTAGATGATAAAATTAAAACAATTGGTATCTATAAAGCTGATTGTAAACTTGGAAATGGGATCCATGCTATTGCAACAATAGATGTTATTGAGGAAAAATAATGTTTGAAGCGACCACGATACTTGCATATAAAAGTGAAGATGGAAAAGCAGTCATAGGAGGTGACGGTCAAGTTACCTTTGGTGATACTGTATTAAAAAACAATGCTACAAAGATACGAACACTTTATAATGGGAAAGTATTAGCAGGGTTTGCAGGAAGTACGGCTGATGCATTTAATCTTTTTGATATGTTTGAAGCGCATCTTGAAACTACAAAAGGTGATCTTTTAAAATCAGTGATAAACTTTTCAAAAGAGTGGAGAAAAGATAAAACGCTTAGACGTCTTGAAGCGATGATGTTAGTATTAAATGAAAATCATATCTTTATCTTAAGTGGAACAGGAGATGTGGTTGAGCCTGAAGATGGATGTCTTGCTTCTATTGGAAGTGGTGGAAACTTTGCAATCGCAGCGGCAAGAAGCTTGAAAAAACACTCACAGCTTGCTCCTGAAGAGCTTGTACGTGAGTCGCTGATGATTGCAGGTGAGCTATGTATCTATACAAATCAAAATATTAAAATATTAAAACTAGGTGAGGAAGAAAAATAATGGATATGACTCCAAAACAGATCGTTGAGTATCTTGATGATTATATCATTGGACAAACAGAAGCAAAAAAAACAATCGCCATTGCTCTTAGAAATAGATATAGAAGAATGCAATTAGAAACTGAAATGCAAGAAGAGATTATGCCTAAAAATATCCTTATGATAGGAAGTACAGGGGTAGGAAAAACTGAGATTGCTAGACGAATGGCAAAGATGATGAATCTTCCTTTTATCAAAGTTGAAGCCAGTAAATATACTGAAGTAGGGTATGTGGGAAGAGAAGTGGAATCTATGGTAAAAGATCTAGCTCATGAAGCCGTAAATCTTGTAACAAGAGAATATGAAGAGCAGATAAAAGGATCAATCGATGATGAAGTGACAAAAAAGATCATTGAGATCTTAGTTCCACCACTTCCTGAGAGTGCTAGTGATAATGCAAAAGAATCTTTTATCAAAACATATAATATGATGGAAGCAAAAGTAGTAAGTGGTGAAATTGATGATAAAAAGATCACGATAGAGCTTCCTAAAAAAACCCATGTGGAGATTGTAGATAGTAATCTTCCTATGGATATGAGCTCAATTAGTGACAGTATCAACAATATGCTTGGAAAAATGGGAAAAGAGAAGATTGAAAAAGAAGTCACTATTAAAGAGGCTAAAAAACTTCTTCGAAGTGTAGCAAGTGATAATCTTCTTGATAAAGAATCACTACAAAATGAAGCAATTAATAGATGTGAAAATGGTGGGATCATTTTTCTTGATGAGATTGATAAGATTGCAACTGGAGCAAATAATAAAAACTCTGATCCTTCAAAAGAGGGAGTTCAAAGAGATCTTCTACCTATTGTTGAGGGAAGCTCAGTTCATACCAAATATGGTCAAGTAAAAACAGATCATATCTTATTTATAGCTGCTGGGGCATTTCATGTCAGTAAACCAAGTGATCTTTTACCTGAGCTTCAAGGAAGATTTCCTTTAAGAGTTGAGCTGAATCCATTGGATGAAGAGGCTTTATATAAAATATTAACAAATACAAAAAACTCATTGCTTAGACAATATAAAGCACTTCTAGGAGTTGAGGGGGTGAGTTTAGAGTTTGAAGATGAAGCAATTAAAGCTTTCGCAAAGCTTAGTGTGAGTGCTAATGAAAAGGCAGAAGATATAGGGGCAAGGCGTCTTCATACTGTTATAGAAAAAGTCTTAGATGAGATTAGTTTTTCAGCCGATGAACATAGTGGTGAGACAATCACCATCAC
The DNA here is from genome assembly GCA_965537725.1 of uncultured Campylobacterales bacterium. GTDB lineage: Bacteria > Campylobacterota > Campylobacteria > Campylobacterales > Arcobacteraceae > JAIOSF01. Next base: position 5,789 of record CBETOJ010000078.1, read on the forward strand.
AAAAGAGCTAGTGCATGAGAAGTTAGAAGATTTAGCATCTAATGAAGATACTGCACGATATATTTTATGATGAAATAAGATTGGTTTAGTTAAAATTTTTCAATAAGACAATTGTGGAGAAAAAGTAATGAAAATTGCAAGTTTTGAAGATGTGGAAGCACAAGGTTATGAGATATGTTTCATCCATAGTGGATGTGATGGAGATGCAGATGTTGTGATTTTAGACATCAATAGTATCTTTGATTATGAAGAAAAAAAACATGATATCTGTAAAGATAAGTTCACATCAATTGCTATCATTGATGATCCAAGTGATTATGATGCTTTCAAAAACTTTGGTATCACAGCATGGATCAAAAGAGATGATGTTGGAAAACTGAGTGAGCTTTTAGATGAAGTACAAAGGCGAGAAGCAGCGTAAGTATGTCTATCATTGATACCCATTGTCATTTAGATAATATCCAATATCAAGATGATATTGATGAAGTTATACTTAGGGCTCGTGAAAGTGGGATTGAAGCTTTTTTAATCCCTGGAGCTGATCCCAAAGAACTTCCTAAAGCAGTATTTTTAAGTGAAAAATATGATGATGTGTTTTTTGCTGTAGGAGTTCATCCTTATGATATGGAAGATTTTGATCTAGAAGTTTTAAAAAAGTATGTGGATCATCCTAAATGTATCGCAGTTGGTGAATGTGGACTTGATTATTATAGATTACCAGAAGATGTTCAAGAGAAAGAACATAATATACAACAACAAAAAGAGATTTTCAAAGCTCAAATTGAGTTTGCAAAAGAGGTGAAAAAACCTCTTATTGTACATATTCGAGAAGCAAGTGATGATAGTCGAACTATTCTTATAGAAAACAATGCTAAAGAAGTAGGTGGCGTTTTACACTGTTTTAATGCAAGTGAGCATCTTCTTCCTTTAAGTGAACATAATTTTTACTTTGGAATTGGTGGAGTTCTTACTTTTAAAAATGCAAAAAAGCTAGTAGAAGTTTTACCAAAAATACCAAAAGAAAAGCTACTTATTGAGACTGATGGTCCTTATCTTACCCCTCATCCTCATAGAGGAACAAGAAATGAGCCCCATTATACAACTTTAGTGGCTCAAAAAATGTCAGAATTACTTCAAATGGATCAAAAAGAGCTGGAAAATCTTACTACAGCCAATGCTAAAAGCTTATTTAAAGGTTTCGATAGATAAATTTTGGTAAAATATTCCT
>CBETOJ010000079.1:0-6986 GCA_965537725.1 uncultured Campylobacterales bacterium
AGTCTCTGCTGTGGTATAGTTTTCTGTGATAATGGCATCTGAATGGTCTGATCCATATTTTGCTATATGGTTGATCGCTTCTTTTACTCCACTTACCACTTTAATTGATAGAATATTATCTAGGTATTCTGTATTAAAGTCCTCTTCAGTTGCTTTATTTATACTAATTATTCTACGAGTTAATTCACACCCTCTAAACTCTGTTTCATTCTCTTTAAACTTATCTACTAATTTTGGTAAGAATTGTTCAGCAATATTTTCATCTACTAATAAAGTCTCCATCGCACCACATATTCCAGTACGTCTACATTTTGCATTGAGTGTTATATTTAAAGCTTTTACTATGTCAGCATCTCTGTCCACAAAAGTATGACAAAGTCCTTTATCATGTTTTACCACTGGCACGGTTGCATTTGATGTTACAAATTTAATTAGTGCTTCTCCACCTCTTGGAATAATAAGATCTACATAGTTGTCTTGTTTAATTAGATTTGCAACTCCCTCCCGTGAACTATCAGGAAGAAGTGAGACAATCTCTTTTGGAAGATCATTTTTTTCTAACACCTCTTGTAATACTTTTGCTATTACTTGATTTGAATTTTCTGCTTCTTTTCCACCTTTTAAGATACATACATTTCCACTTTTAAAACAAAGCGCTGCAGTATCACTAGTAACATTTGGTCGACTTTCATAAATAATACCTATTATACCAATAGGAACAGAAACTTTTTCTATTTTCATTCCATTATCTACGATCCATCCCTCATGAACTCTTCCTACAGGCTCTTTTAACATTGAGATTTGTTCAATAGCACTTGCCATCCCCTCAACTCTTTGTTCATTTAATAATAATCTATCCATCAAAGCTGAGCTTAACTCATTCTTTTCCCCAGCTATCATATCTTTTTGATTCTCATTACAGATTAGTTCGCAATTATCTCGTAATGCCTTTGCCATTTGTTTTAAGATATCATTTTTAACACTTCCACCAAGGGTAGCTATTGTTTTCATTGCATTTTTAGACTGTTGTAAAAACTCTTCCATCATATCCCTTTTATTTTGTCTTATTATAAGCGGCTTCAACTGCATCTATAAAACCACTTCTTACACTGTACTTTTCTAATACACTATATGCTGTAGCTGTTGTCCCACCTGGGCTCATTACCCCATTTTTTATATCACTATTTTTTTCTTTAAGTATCAACTCTCCAAATCCATTAAAAAGTCCATTAGCTACTTTTACTGCATCATCTCGTTTCATCCCTTGTTTCACTGCCCCATCACATAATGCTTCATGAACCAATGCTAGATAAGCGGGACCACTTCCAGCCACTGCTGTTGCAATATCAAGCTCTTTTTCACTTTGTAACCATAAGGGCTCTCCTATAGCACTAAAAAGCTTTATCGCTTTTTCTTCTAAGCATTTATCTCCTGTTAATGTGGTAAGAGACTTTCCTACACTTGCACAAAGATTTGGCATAGTTCTCACAGTTGCTTCTGAAGCTATATTTTCTTTTAGACTTTCTAAAGTTGTTCCTGCTAAAACTGAATATAACTCTTTGGCTTTTCCTTTTAGTTGTTTCCCAACCTCTTCTATATTATAAGGTTTGACACAAAGTAGGATAATTTTTCCACTGATATCAAAGTTTTCCAAAAGATTTTTTTCTAGTTTTATTCCAAGTTTAGCTTCAAACGTTTCCATAGACTCTATTGATCTTCCAACAACTTCGATCTTATAAAGATCTTTTAATCCAAGAGCAATAGAGAGTGCCATATTTCCATTTCCAATAAAAGTGATCGTTTCCATTTAATTCCTTTGATATAAAAAAAGGCAACGAAGACGTTGCCTTTATCTTATTTTACCATATCGGCAAACTCTTTAAAGACATACTTACTCTCATGTGGTCCAGGACTTGCTTCTGGATGATGTTGCACTGAGAAGATGGGTTTATTTTTATACTTTACCCCTTCAATAGTATTATCAAATAGATTAATATGTGTAATATCAGCTATTTGATTAATAGTATCTGGAACATTATAGTTATGGTTTTGCGCTGTAATCTCTACAATTTTTTCTGTATTTGCTACAGGATGATTTCCACCATGTTGACCAAATGTTAGCTTAAAAGTATCATGTCCATGAGCGATACTTAACATCTGATGTCCTAAACAAATAGCAAACATTGGAATATTTTTATCAATCAGTTTTTGCACTTGCTCTTTCTCATTTGTAAGAGTTAAAGGATCTCCTGGACCATTACTTAAAAACACTCCACCTATTTCACCATCTTCAAATCGTTTTACTAGGTCATCTCCATTAAAATCACTTGGGATCACTTCCACTTCTAATCCTGAAGCAACTAGCTCATTTAAAATATTTCTTTTTACCCCAAAGTCAATAACAACGATCTTTTTATCACTCATCACTGCTTTATCATAAGACATAGTTGACATATTCCATGCTCCAAACTTATGGATATAGGCTTCTTTTGTACTTACTTGTTCGATATAATTGATATCTTCAATTCTAGGGCTTGCTTCAAGTTTTGTTTTTAACTCATCTAAATCTGAGATTTCAGTAGAAGCTATCATCATCATCGCTCCATTATCTCTTAATACTTTTGTTATATATCTTGTATCTATATCACAAATTCCTAAAGTATTATTTTGCTTTAAAAGTTCAGATAAACTTTTTTCACCTCTAAAGTTTGAGTAGTTTTCATTATAGTTTCTTACAATCATCCCTTTACAGTGAATTTGTGAGCTTTCACTATCATTATCATTCACTCCCACATTTCCAATCTCTGGCATTGTAAAAGTTACAAATTGACCTGCGTAACTTGGATCTGTTAAAATCTCTTGGTATCCAGTCATTGATGTATTAAATACCACTTCACCTACAACTGTCCCAGTTGCACCAAAAGATTTCCCTTCTAAAAAAAGCCCATTTTCTAAGTATATATAAACTGTTTGCATTATATCAACCCTTTTTTTATCAACTCTTCTTCATACAATCTTTGAAATACCAGATCATAATCCTCTGTTCCAGGAATCAACTTTCTCTTATACGATTTGATCTTTTCAAAAGCTGCACTATCTGCTTCATCATACCCTTTAATAAAATCATTTATTGAACCTGCTATAAGATTTTTTATCTGATTATCATTTACTGTAAAATGGATAAAATCCTCTTCATATAAATAATCCATAATTGCATGGGCAATATTTGAAAATCTATCTTCAAAGTTTAAATTCACTCCATACTCATTAGCAAGTCTTTTTTTTGTCATCCAAAAAAGCTGTCTATAGTCTGCTTTGTAAAATTCTATCTCATCTTCTTGATTCTCTAATAAATCTGTTACTGCTTCATCAAGTTCTATCTCTTTTTGGATATCTTCATTTAAAATTCTTTCACATTCACTTATAATAAGAGATTTCTCTTTTCGCATCTCCACATAGGGAGCATTGATTATATCTTTTGTTATTTTTCTTGCTATATATGGACTATGTTGCTTTTTTAGTTTCATCCTGCTTATTTCCTCCAATTATGCTTGTGCATATAATTTACGGTCGACCCTTAAATAATGAATAGTTTCACTATTTTTACGGTTCTTATCTAATTATCGTATCTTCTCTCTCAGGTGAAGTAGAGATAATTCCTACTTTTGTTTCAGTTAATTGTTCAATTCTTTCAATATATTTTTTTGCACTTGCTGGGAGTTCATTAAAATCTCTACATCCAACAACACTATCCCACCCTTCAATATCTTCATATACTGGAGTGATTCCATCTAAAGAGCTTGGTACAAAATCTAATTTTTCTCCATCTTTTTCATAGGCTACACATATTTTTATAGTTTCAAATCCATCTAATACATCTAATTTCATTAAAGATAATTGGTCACATCCGTTTAATCTACTTGCATGTTTTACAGCAATAGCATCAAACCAACCACATCTTCTTTTTCTCCCAGTTGTTGTACCAAACTCTTTTCCAACTTCAGCCATAGTATCACCATCTTTTCCAAAATCCTCAGTTGGGAATGGCCCATTTCCTACTCTAGTACAATACGCTTTTACAATACCAATGATCACACCAATATCTTTTGGATTTAATCCAAGTCCAGTACAAGCTCCTGCACTTACTGTACTTGATGAAGTTACATATGGATAGGTACCATGATCAAGATCAAGCATTGTCCCTTGTGCACCTTCAAGAAGTACTTTTTTATCCTCTTTTAACGCTTTCCAAACTATATTTGTAGTATTTTTAATAAAAGGTGCTAGCTTGGCACTATATTCAGTAATTTGCTCTGTTAATTCCTCTTTTGTTGGAATCTGAACTTGTAAAGCATCAAAGATCACTTTATTCTCTTTAAAATATGCAACAACTTTTTCAACAAGTGTTTCAGGATTTAAAAGCTCATTTGCTCTTAAACCAATTCTATTGATTTTATCGGCATACGCTGGACCAATACCTTTTCCAGTTGTTCCAATTGCATTATCACCTTTTATCTTCTCTTTTGCTTGATCAATCATACTATGGTATGGAAGATTTAAATGAGCTGATTCAGATACAAATAATCGACTCTCTAGATTATCAAACTGCTCCATCTCTTTGATTAATGATTCTGGACTTAAAACTACTCCATTTCCAATAATATTAATCGCTTTTGGATTTAAAACGCCTGATGGAATAAGATGAAGTGCATATCGTACCCCATCAACCCAAATAGTATGTCCAGCATTATGACCACCTTGGCTTCTACAAACCATATCATAGTCACATGCTAATTTATCAACAATCTTTCCTTTTCCTTCATCACCCCATTGTATTCCTACAATCACATCTGCCTTGCTCACACTTCTACCTTTCTTGTACTTTTAATAAATTGTCTGTAAATAGAGCAAAGCCTAAAGAACTTACTCCATTGCTTGTATATCCGCCACCTTTTGCTAATGTTAGATTTTGATCAATTACTCTGTAATAGATATTGTCATAATATTTCATAGCACTGTAATATACTGGAGATATTACTACATTTGAATATTCAATTGATTCAGCTATCTTTATAAGTTTTTCACACTCTTTTATTAAACACTCTGGTAATAATGCTAATAGTTCTTTGAGCTCCTCAGCACTTTGAACTTGAATAAGTTCTGTAAGCCATGGCATATTTTTCTCAAATAAACTACCGATCTCTCCATTTTTAAAAAGTGTAATATCAAGATCATACTCTTTTGCAATAATTAAAGGGATATTGATATTAGCTATTTGAACCAATGCTTCACATTGTAACTCTTTTAAAAGTTTACAATTTAAATTGATAATATCAGCAATATTATCATAATCGATCCACTCAACACCTATTTGATAAGTTTCATTTGCAGGATATGTAAATACAGGCTGGATATAGAACCACTTTTTATGTTCAGTGGAGCGTCCCAATCTTTTCGTTATGATTCGTACTACATCAAGTGTACTATCAGCTCGAAGAGCTAATTGGTTATTTGATTCATCACTTAATAGTATAAGTTTTTTTTCATCATCAATACTTTGATGAGCAGAATAAGAAAAATTTGGTGTTGAAATCTCTTCAAAACCATTTTCCATCAAAAAGCCACTTGCTTTATTTTCTAGCTCTCTTTTTGACTTTGCCCTCTTACCAAAGTAGAGTTTACTTCCTGTTGGGATCTCATGTTCATAGATCATTTTGAGTACATTTTCTCCATAAATATTTTATTAGCTGTTCCATCATAGGCACGAAGCCCTAATTTTGCATAAGTCATCTCTATACTATTCACTGCCCATGCAGCTTCATAGTCTTCTACTAATCCCATATGATTAATCCGAAAAATTTTCCCTTTTAAGTGATCTTGACCACCTGCAATATTAAGATCAAACTCCTCTTTTAACATCTTTCTAATCTCATTAGACTTTTCTGTGTAGATTGTAGTCATTGAGTTTGCTGGAGTTATAGGATATATCTCTAAGCCAATTGCTTTAAGAGCTTCCCTTGTTGCATCAGCTCTTTTTGCAGTTTGTGAATATAAGGTTTCAAACCCTATCTCTTTGATCTTTTCTAAGATAGATCCAAGACCAATGATCAATGTTGTAGCAGCAGTATATGCTGTAGTGTTTTGCTGTTGCTTTTTAATTTCTGCTACAAGATTAAAATAATACCCTTTTGCATTTTTTTCAATCTTTGCCACTGCTTTTTCACTAAGTCCTATCATTGCTAAACCTGGAGGTAACATTAAAGCTTTTTGACTTCCTGTGATCAATGCATCAATATGTGTTGTATCAATCTTCTCAACTCCAACTGCTGTAATTCCATCAGCAATAATCATAATCTCTGGATTAATAGCTTTTACACTTTTGGCAATATCTTCAACTGGATGTCGTAGCCCTCCAGCACTTTCACATACTTGGATACATAATGAATCAATTGAGCTATCATTTTTAATAGTCTCTTCGATCTGTTTCATTGAAGCAGGAGTATTCCACTCATACTTTAATTCACTATTTTCAATATTATGTGCAGTGCAAATTTTTCCAAATCGCTCACCAAACTTTCCAGCATTAATTGTTAATGCTTTTTGTGTTGTAAGATTTGTTACACATGCTTCCATAGCACCTGTACCTGTTGAAGCTAACATTAGAGCTTCTGGCATATCAAGTAGTTCTAATAAAAGCTCTCTTGTATTTTTAAATATATTCTCAAATTCTGGAGTTCTATGGTGAAGAGTTTCTCCACTCATTGCAGTTCTAACGAACTCTGGAACTGCTGTTGGACCAGGAGTTAAAAGCATAATCATCCTTTTACTATGTTCAAAATTAACAGATGATTATAGTGTTATTTTTATAAAAAACTAATAAAGCTTTTAAAAATCATCTTTTACCGAGATCAGTTTGGCTATCGCTTCATTTGCTTTACGTGTTTTTTCCAATCTCTCTTCATGTAGCCCTTTAAGTGATGCTAAAG
>CBETOJ010000080.1:0-6983 GCA_965537725.1 uncultured Campylobacterales bacterium
CAATAGCATTACTATCTTTCCCACTAATTCCAATCGCTTTTGTTCCATGAAAATTCAGAAGTGATGTGATATTTTTGTTGATCTCACCACTTAATACCATCTCTACAATACGCATACTCTCTTCACAAGTAACCCTATGCCCATCTACAAATTCTGATGGAATTTGAAGCTTATTGAGCATATCAGAGATCTTTGCTCCACCACCATGAACGATTACAGGTTTGATACCAACAAGCTGTAAAAGTGTAATATCTTGTGCAAATTTCTCTTGAAGTTCAGGTGAAGTTTGTGCACTACCACCATATTTTATAACAACTATTTTACCACGAAACTCTTTTATATAAGGGAGGGCATCAAGAAGGGTCTTGATCTTTTCTTGTTTAACTACCATAAAAAATTAGTACCTTTTTTTCTTTTTCAAAAAAACATGTTTATTTGGATCTAAACTATCAAAAAAATCTACAATATTTTTATTTTTTGTTTTGATTGCATACATATAAGTATCTTCACTCACTTTTGCACCATTGTTGACTAAGAACTTAACAGCATCTAAGTTGTGTTCTTTTATAGCATAATCTAAAGCTGTAAAATTTAAAATATCTTTTGCATTAATATCAGCAGCATACTCTAACAATAACCGTAAAGCTTCCACATCATTTTTCTTTGCAAAACTCATTAAAAGGGTAAATCCACTAGGATCTTGTGTATTTGCATCAGCACCACTTTCTAACAACATTTTAATATCAGACATTTGTACATACCCTCTCTTTTTTTAAAAAAACTTCTTTATTAGGATCTAAACAATCAAAAAAATCTACTATTTTTTTAAATCCACTTTGAAGTGCTATCATGTAAGCTTCGTCTGTAATGTGAGCTCCATTATCAACGAGATATTTTACCATCTCTATGCTGTTTCTTTCTACCGCATAATCTAAGGCTGTAAGCCCTGAGAGATCTTTGCTATTTATATACGCACCATAGCGAATGACCATTTGTACCAGTCTTAGATCACTATGTTTCACGCAATACATCAAAAGGGTAAAGTTTTTACTGTTTTTCGTATTTGGATCAGCTCCATTTTGAAGTAAAAACTCTACCGCTTCCATAGTAGCATATTAAAAGCTATTGACTATTGCTTTAGCTGCTGCTTTTCCATCAGCTGCAGCAGTAACTGCAAGATCAGCTCCTCTTACACCATCTCCACCTGCATAGATTTTAGGATTTGATGTTTGATAGTTTTCGTTTACTTTAATACCATTCCAACGATCTAGTTCTAAACTAGCTTCACTTAAAAATGCTGGTACTTCTTGATCAAATCCAAGTGCTAAGATGATAATATCAGCTTCCTCTTTATATTCACTTCCATCAATGATCTTTACACTTTGTCTTCCACTATTATCAGGCTCACTAAGTTCTGTTTTTAAAACAACTACACCATCTGACTCAATAGATTTAGGACTTACATTAAATACAAATTCTACACCCTCTTCTTTTGAGTTTACAACCTCTTTTTTAGATCCTGGCATATTTGCTTCATCTCTTCTATAAAGACATTTTACAGATTTTGCACCCTCTCTAATTGATGTTCTTACACAGTCCATAGCAGTATCTCCACCACCAATTACCACTACGTTTTTCTCCGTTACATCAATAAAGTTCGATACTTCTTCTTTAAAGTTTCTTTTTTGAATAGTCGTTAAAAACTCCATAGCAAGGTATACATTTGAGTTATCTTCCCCATCAATTCCTGGCTTTTTCCCTTTTGTAGATCCAATTCCAAGAAAAACTGCATCGTAAGATTCTTCAAGTTCTTTAACTGTTTTATCTTTTCCAATCTCACAAGCAGTATAAAGAGTCATCCCAGCTTCACATAACCAATCTACTCTTCTTTGAACTGTATCTTTGTTGAGTTTAAATCCTGGAATTCCATATGTTAAAAGTCCACCAGCTTTATTGGCTCTTTCATACATATCTACATCAACTCCAGCTCTTAAAAGAAATGTTGCTGCAGAGATTCCTGCTGGTCCACTTCCTACTACTGCTACTTTTTTCCCAATTTTTTCTTTTGGGAAAAGTGGTTTTAGTCCTTGCTCAAATGCTGTTTCACTAATATGAGTTTCAACTGCTCCAATAGTGATCGCACCATGAGTGTCATTTAATGTACAATCTCCCTCACATAATACATCTTGAGGACAGATTCTTCCAAGAATCTCTGGAAATGGTGAAGTTTCATTTGAAATATTAAATGCAAGCTCTAAATCTTTGTTTGCAGTTTGTTTCAACCATGCTGGGATAATATTGTGTAATGGACACTTATTATGACAATATGGGTCACCACACCCTATACATCTCTCAGCTTGTTCTTCTGCTTTATTTTTATCAAATACATTATACACTTCATCAAAGTCTTTGATTCTCTCTAATACCCCACGTTTGCTTGGGTTATTTCTATCTACTTTTGTAAAGTTAAGCATATTCTAATCTCCCTGCTCTGGACTTAGTGGTAATACTTTCATATCTTTTGGTTTTACCATCCAGAAATTTCTTATTTCTGATCTAAAATGCTCTAATATATATTCAGCATTTTCTGATTCTGTTTGTGATACATAATCTCTCAGTAAGTTTTTAAGATAAATTCTTTCTAACTCTGTATCATCTGTATCGATTCTAAGAGCTTCAATAAGCTCTTGGTTCATATTGTCTATAAACTCTCTATCTTTATCATAGATAAATCCAAGTCCACCTGTCATACCAGCACCAAAGTTGATCCCAGTTTTTCCAAGGATCACAACAATACCACCTGTCATATATTCACAGGCACTATCTCCAGTACCTTCAACAACGGCGATACATCCAGAGTTTCTTACAGCAAATCTCTCACCTACCATAGCTCTAACGTATAGTTTTCCACCAGTTGCTCCATATAGACAAGTATTTCCTGCACCTGCATACTCACTTCCTTGAAGCTGAGGCTTAATGATGATCTTACCACCATTCATCCCTTTCCCAACATAGTCATTTGCTACACCATTAAGATTAATCGTAACTCCTCGTGAAAGAAAAGTACCAAATGATTGTCCAGCAACTCCTGTTAAGTTGTACGTAATAGTATCTTCTGCTAGACCTTCATCTCCATATCTTCTTGCAATCTCACCTGAAGTAAGTGTTCCAAAACTTCTATTAAGGTTAGAGATCTCAGCTGCTACTGCAATTGGTTTAGATGGGTTTTCAATAGTACTCATCACTTTTCTAAGAAGTTTTTTAGACTCTTCATTCTTATCATATGGTTCATTTGATTCCACTTGACAAGTGTCAACTCCATCAACTCTTCGTAATACATTTTGGAAATCAAATTTCTGTGCAAATTCATCATCTAAAACTTCTAATAGATCACTTCTACCAATAATATCTTCCATCTTAGAGTATCCAAGATGAGCAAGAATCTCTCTTACATCTTCAGCTAAGAATGTAAAGTAAGAGATCAGTCTCTCAACTGTTCCACTAAACTTCTCTCTAAGATCTTCATCTTGAGTTGCAACTCCTACAGAACATTTATTTGTATGACAAATTCTAAGGATTTTACAACCTAATAGTGTCAATGCTGCTGTACCGAAAGCATATGATTCAGCTCCAAGCATTGCTGCTTTTACCACATCTATACCAGATTTTAATCCACCATCTGTTTGAAGATGCACTTGTGCTCTTAAATGGTTTGCTTTAAGTGCATTATGCGCTTCTACAAGTCCAAGCTCCCATGGGTTTCCTGTATATTTGATAGATGTAAGTGGAGCAGCACCTGTTCCACCATCTGCTCCAGAGATAATAATCTTATCAGCATACGCTTTAGCAACTCCTGCTGCAATAGTACCAACACCAATCGTTGATACAAGTTTTACTGTTACTGTTGCAGTTGGATTGATCTGTTTCAGATCAAAAATGAGCTGTGCTAAATCCTCAATAGAATAAATATCATGATGAGGAGGAGGTGAAATGAGTGTTACTCCTGGTGTAGTATGTCTAAGCTTAGCGATCATCTCAGTTACTTTAGCTCCTGGAAGCTGACCACCCTCACCTGGTTTTGCACCTTGGGCTAGTTTGATTTGTAACTCTTCACAATTTACAAGATATCCTGGAGTTACTCCAAAACGTCCTGATGCAATCTGTTTGATCTTCGAGTTTTTAATCGTATTAAATCTAGAAGGATCCTCTCCACCCTCACCTGAGTTTGAAGCTCCACCAATCGTATTCATAGCTGTTGCAATCGCTTCATGAGCTTCAACAGAGATCGATCCACATGACATAGCAGCTGCTGCAAATCTTTTAAAGATATCCTCTTTTGATTCTACATCCTCTACTGCAATTGGTGTCTTATCAGTTTTGAATTTAAAGAAATCTCTAATAAACTTTTTATCTCTTCCTTCAACCAGTTTTTTCAATGTTTTAAAATCACTGATATCCTCTTTCCCTGTTGCGTTTTTATTATGCATTGCATGAGTAACTGCTGGAGCATAATCGTGATATTCTCCACCATCAAGATACTTATAAAATCCTCCCATTTCAAGAGGGAACATAGTTTTGTCATCATGAAATGCTTCAAAATGGATCTTTTCAACTCTTTTTTCAATATCTTCGTAGCTAAGACCTGAAAGATCACTATTAGCATGATGGAAACAATCTTTTACGATCTCATCATTTAATCCAATTATATCAAATAATGAAGAGTTTCTATAACTCGCCATTGTAGAGATACCCATCTTTGACATAATCTTTAAGATCCCTGCTCCCATAGCTTTGCTACTGTTTTTAAGCTTTTGTTGTAACTCATATGGTGAGATATTTTTTCTCTCATAAAATGATACAATTGAAGCATACATCATATATGGATAGATCACTGCTGCACCAAAAGCAAAAAGTACTGCAGCTGCATGAGGATCATAGATCTCACTTGTAACACATACAATAGATACTGTACTTCTAATATTATCCTCTAAAAGCTGTTGATTAATATACCCAACTGCAAATACAATAGGAATCATTTTCTTATCAAGTCCTAGACTTCTATCATCTAAAATAACAATACTAACATTATCATTGACAACTGCATCTTTAATATCTGTATAAAGTTTTTCAAGGCTTTGTTTTAAATCACCGTCAAAAGTTGTATTAAACGTTCTATTTTTATAATCTTCATCATAGTGAACACTCTTTTCATCACCAAAGCTTAAAAGTACATCGTACTTTTCTTTCATTAGAATAGGAGATACTGCTTTTATCCTTTTAGAGTTTTCTGGGCACTCTTCTAAGATATTATAGGCGTGTCCAAGTCCAGTGTTAAGTGACATTACCACTTTTTCTCTATATGGATCGATTGGTGGGTTTGTCACTTGCGCAAACTTTTGTCTAAAGAAATCTGTAAAGTTTCTATTTGCATTTGAAAAACATGCAAGAGGAGTATCATCTCCCATAGATCCTGTTGGCTCTTTTGCATCATCAGCCATAGGGATGATCATCTGATCTAAAACTTCATAGGTAATATTTGCATATTTTTGTCTATGTATAAGATCATCAAACATATAATCACTATGATCTAAAAATGTATCTTCAACATACTCTTGAAGATATTTCATATTATTTGTAAGCCACTTCTCATAATTTTGCGTGGATTTAAGATAATCGTTAATATCTTTATTTTTTAAGATTGCTCCATTTTTAAGATCAATTGCGATCATTTGACCACTTTGTAATCTTCCTCTATCAATAATATCTTCTTCATCAAAAAGTACTGTTCCATATTCACTTGTGATAAAAATTCTATCATCTTTTGTTCTAAAATATTTTGATGGTCTTAAACCATTTCTATCGATCAGACACCCTACATGTCTTCCATCAGTAAGTGATACGGCAGCTGGTCCATCCCATGCTTCAAATCTAATGGCACTAAACTCATAAAATGATCGTAGTTCACTATCCATATATGGAGCATTTTGCCAAGGAGCAGGTACTAGACTTCTTGCTGCTTTAAAATAATCCATCCCATTTACCATCAAGAATTCAAACATATTATCTAAGCTAGCACTATCACTTCCACCATCTTGTAAAATAGGGAAGATTCGCGAAAGCTCTTCATCACTAAATACTTCAGATTTAATTGATTCTGTTTTTACTGCTACATTAAATCTATTTGCTTCAATTGAGTTGATCTCACCATTATGAGCTATTCCTCTAAATGGTTGAGCAAGTCTCCACTTTGGTAAAGTATTTGTTGAGAATCTTTGGTGAAATAGTGCAAAAGAGATCTTAAAATCTTCATCATTAAGATCTTTATAGAACTGCTTGATCGTCGTAGGCATTACAAGCCCTTTATAGGCGATTACATTTGCACTAAATGTTGGGATATAAAAATCCTCACTCTGCTTTAAATGATGCTCAGACTCTTTTCTTGCAAGATATAACATCGCTTCAAATCTTTTTGAAGAAACTAAAGTATTTGGTACTACAAATATTTGCACCATTTTTGGTAGAATTGAGAGTGCAAACTCCCCAAGAGCATCAGTATCAACTGGTACTTCTCTATTTAAAACAACTTTGAGATCATTTTTATCACAATAGCTTCTAAAAATATCTAATTGCTCTTCATCTTTTGCAAATACAAATGCTACAGCATACTGTTTTGGTAGATCCACTCCATTTTGAAAAGCAACCTTTCTCATAAACTCATCTGGCATAGAAAGAAGTAATCCACTTCCATCCCCAGATTTACCATCAGCGGCAATCGCACCTCTATGCATCATTCTTTCCAATGAAGTGATCGCATCTTCAAGGTTCTGATGTGTTGGTTTATTTTTTAGGTGAGCTAGTAGTCCAAACCCACAATTGTCTTTAAATGAAGTTAATTTATCTAAATTACAACCCATTATATTCCTTTGTTTGGTTATCTTAAGTCACGGTGATTAAGATTTTGTCTTATGTCATATCTCGAGATA
>CBETOJ010000081.1:0-6931 GCA_965537725.1 uncultured Campylobacterales bacterium
TGTGATTGGTTGCGGAAACTGGATTTGAACCAGTGACCTTCGGGTTATGAGCCCGACGAGCTACCGTGCTGCTCTATTCCGCGTCATGTAAACATATAATTAAATATATGTTTATTTAGTGGATGGGGTAGAGGGATTCGAACCCCCGAATACTGGTACCAAAAACCAGTGCCTTACCGCTTGGCGATACCCCATTTTGTTAATGGACTGGAATTATAGTAAATTTTTTTTTATTTGTCAAGGGATTTTAGGAAAAATTTTAAAATTTGTGTTATAATCTCAAAAATAAACCAAAAAAGGCTAGAGATTTTATGGATGCTACAACAAGAGTACAAGAGGCAATAGAAGAGATAAAAAAAGGGAATATGGTCATCATGCTTGATGATGAAGATAGAGAAAATGAGGGTGATCTTGTCTATGCAGCAGCTTTAAGTGATGATCAAAAAGTAAACTTTATGGCTACCCATGCAAAAGGTTTGATCTGTGTTGCTGTTACAAAAGAGACTGCTAAGAGATTAGATCTAGCTCCAATGGTTGCTAGCAATACCTCATCATATGAAACAGCTTTTACTGTATCTGTAGATTGTGCAAAAGCTAGTACTGGAATTAGTGCTAGGGAGAGAGATGATACGATTCAAATTCTTGCAAATCCTATTAGTAAAAAAGAAGAACTTGTAAAACCTGGTCATATTTTCCCGTTAATTGCTAAAGATGGTGGTGTACTTGTTCGAACTGGTCATACGGAGGGAAGTATCGATCTTTGTAAATTAGCTGGACTTGCTGGGGAAGCGGTTATTTGTGAGATCATGAAAGAAGATGGAACAATGGCTAGACGTGATGATCTTGATATCTTTGCTCAAAAGCATGATCTTAAACAGATATATATCTCAGATCTTGTTGAGTATAGAATGGCAAATGAGTGTTTAGTCACTGAGATCTCAAATGAAGAGACTACTTTTTTTGATACTATAGTACAAAAAAGAGTTTTTAAAGATCATAGAGACAATGAACATACAGTGATTCAATTTAAAGAGTTAGATGAAACTTCACTTGTAAAATTTCATACGGTTGAGCCTGATATCAATATCTTTTTAAATGATACAAAATTAAACTCTATGTTAAAATCTATCAACTTCTTAGAAAGTAAAGGGGGAGTTTTGATTTTCTTGGAAAATAAAAATCCAACCCAAGATACGATCAAAGATTTTGGAATCGGAGCTCAGATCCTCCATGCTCTTGGAATCAAAAATATCAAACTTCTTACAAGTGGAGGAAAGCACTCTTTTGTAGGGATCAATGGATTTGGACTTACTATAAAAGAAGAGATCCCTATCTCTTAAATAAAATGATAAGGAAATACTATGAGTGAAGAAAGATTTTGTGGAAATTGTTACCTATATTTTCCATGTGAGATAGATCCTAAAAAAATAAAAACAGGGAGTTCTCAATATAATAACTTTGTAACAAGTTATCTTGAAGCTTACCAGAAATATTTCCCAGATGAAATTAATGCTACTGTTCATGAAAACATAAAACGAATATATATCCCCAATAATTCCATACCAAATTAGACAACAAGCTGGCTTGCTCTATAATTAGGTACTTTAAAACGAAAAAGTCACATTCAAAGACTTCACCCAACGGGTGCGACTTTTTCTAACTCAGGATTAGATTATGCCTCAAACAATATTAAATTTCAACATAAGTTCAACAAATGAAAAATTAACACCTAGAACAGGTGTAGCAAACTTGTAGTATTCCCCTTGAGCATCAATAATAAAACAGGTAAAAGTAAAAGATCCGCTACAATTGCCATAAACATAGCTAGCATCGTTAAAACTCCAAAATAGATAGTAGGGATAAAGTTTGATAAAACAAGCACGCTAAAGCCCACTATAATGATCGTAGAGGTATAAAACATTGCCCGACCTATACTCTTATGAGAATTCTTAATCGCTTCAATAATATTCGAATGGGATTTATACTCTATATTAAATCGATGAATATAATGAATCGTATCATCCACAGCGATCCCAATACTAATAGCTGCAATAGTAATGGTCATCATATCCAAAGGCATATCAAACCAGCCCATCACTCCAAAAATAACACTCACAGGTACAGTATTTACAATAATCGCCACAATTGCAATTTTTAGATCTCTAAAGAGAATCAAAAACATAATAAACAGGATCAATAAAACCACTGCAATAGTTTTTATCTGGGAGTTAAAGAGAGATTGAAGCATATTATTATAGATCACTAAAAGATTTGATATCTTATACTCTTCATAGTTTGGATCGATGATCGTTTGTAAGTGAGCATCAATAGTTTTTAAAAGCTTATCCCTTTGAAGTCCATCCATACTATCAATGATCCTAGTACTAATTCGTGCCATATTGCTTTGAATATCCACATATGGACTTAAAATAATATCTTTATATTTTTGCGGTAACTCTTTATTCATAAGAGCTAAAGTGACTCCATCAAGATCTTTTCCATCATTTAGAATTTTTCCTATATCTAAAAGTGTGGCTAGAGATAATACTTTTCCTATTGGTTCTAATGAATCAAGATAATAATGAACTTCTCTTATAGTATCAAGCTTAGTTTTTGTAAACCAATACTGGGTCTTATCCTCTTCATCCATTGCAAACTCATCATTAAACTCATCAAGCATATCCATAGATGGATCATCTATACTACTTTTATCTATTTTAATAGATTCTATTTCATCACTATTTTCTTTAAAAGTTATCACCACATCAAGAGGTGTGGTTCCTCCAAGTTTTTGATCTATGAGTTTCATCCCTTGATAGATCTGAGTATCTTTTTTAAAATAATCGATAAAGCTATTCTCCACGCGAAGATTTAGAGCTCCTGATAAAGAAAATATAACTAAAACAACTGTAAAAAATAAAATAGTTTTTTTATACTTTAGTGCAAAGTTTGCTACAAATGCTGTAAATACTCTTTTTGTTTTTTTAGACTGCATATTCTTTTTTGGAAAAAATGAAACCACTAAAGGGAAAAGAATAAAAGTAAAAAATAAAGAGACAATGATCCCTACACTCATCATCCAACCAAAATTAATAACAGGTAAAATATTACTAAAAACCAGTGAACTAAACCCAGCAATTGTTGTAATCACTACAAAAAATGATGGCTTTATCATAGCTACAGCAGTTTCATTTACTAGCTGTTTTTGCGTATGTTCAGGATATTTTTCTAAAAGCTCTTTATATTTTATGATCAAATGAACCACAAGTGACATATTCATAATAAGCTGTAAAGAGATAAAATTTGAAGATATTACCGTGATCTCCCATCCAAATAAGCCTAAAAGCCCACTTGTAACCACAATAGACACTGTACAGATAAAAAGTGGGATAAGGATCCATTTGATCTCTCTTAAAAGAATAAAAAGTATAACAACAAGAAGCAATACTATAACCAAACCAAAGGTTTTTAGATCATATTTTACAAACTCAACCATATCATCACCGATCATAATTGCTCCACCTAAGTGAAGTTGTACATCTTTTTGCTGTTCAAAGGTTTTCAAAGTGATTCGAAGATCTGTTATAAACTGATGGGTTTGAACTCTTGAATTGTCTCTATATTTTTTTAGCTCCTCTTGTGTTCCATTTTTTAAAAGCTCGAAATATTTAGTATCCCTTTTTAGATTTATTAGTAAAGCTGTTGTTTTAAAATCCTCACTTACTAAATTCTTCTTATAAATAGGACTATTTAAAAACTCCTGTTTTACTAAAGTTTTATCTACTCCATCATTTTGGAGATTTTTAATATCTTTAATAAGCTCTGTTATTGGCTGTACGGGAGATTGTAATAAAGGGACATTTATAATTGAAGTGATTGATTCTATCTCTTTAAAAGGGATTAATCTATTTTCTAGTTCTTTTATATTTTGAAGGTTTTTATCACTTAAAAGATCATCTTTGATTGTATATGTCACTACTAAAATATCTGGTGCAGTAAACTTTTTTCCAATCTCTCTTGTAAACTCTAAGTCTTTATCCCCATCAAGTAAAAGAGTCTGGGCACTTGCATCGATCTCTAATTTTGTAGCAAAAAAAGCAAAAAGGATAAAACAAGATAAAATAAAAGCAAGAACTACCTTTGGATATTTTAAAAGATAGTCCTTATAAAAAGTGTGAAACATAGGTTATTTTTTTACAAGTTCTTGCATGAGATCTTTAACGCTGTTTTTTTGAAGATATTCACTAAATTGCGCACGATCTGTTTTTAAGATACTAACCCCTTCTATCTCCACATCATAAATGACCCACTCTAGTTTATCTGAAAGTTGTTCATTTGGTTTATAAAACTTATACACCACTTCAAACTTTGAATCTTCTGCTATCAAATTACTTGTAAGGACAATTCTTGTATCTTTTGGCTGTTGTATATCTGTCACTTGTATCTCTTGACCACTATAACTGTCAAGTTTTGATGAATATGATTTTTTCATCCTCTCTACATATAGTTCTACAAACTTTTTTTGATCTTCAGAGGAAAGCGTGAACCATTTTTTCCCAAGGCTTAATTTTGCCATCAGTTCAAAATCAAAAATAGGATCTAAAACCTTTACAATCTTTGCATTTCTACTCTCTTTATCTAAAGAGGTATCATTGACTATAAGAACAACCTCATCAATCTTTTTCATAAAAAGCTCTTTAACTTTTACAGTTTCATCGGCAAAACAAAACTGAAACAGTCCCATTAATACTATAAATAATCCAACTTTTCTCATTTTATTCCTTTATTTGGTTTGCACGGTATTGTTCATACATATTTTTAAAATAAGGATAAAGATCAATAGCATCTGCTTTTATCTTTTCATATTCACCATCATGAATTGCTGTATAGTTTACTCTATCAAAAACTCGAGCTTTTAGTGAATCTGCTTGATTATCTACTAAATTATAATTACGCCATTGAAAATAACTTACAGGATTAATAAGTGTATCAGGGAAGATCCCAGCAAGATCACGTAAGTTTGAAGGTCCTAAAATAGGAAGTACGATATGGGATCCACTTTCAACTCCCCATACCCCTAAAGTTTGTCCAAAATCCTCTTTTTTTGATTCCATATTCAAATGTTCTTTAGAAAAATCAAATAAACCACCCAATCCTAAAGTAGAATTAAAAGCAAATCGACCCACTTCAGTAGAAGCATCTACCAACTCCCCTTGTAAGATATTATTTACAACACTTACGGGAATATAAAGGTTTGAAAAAAAGTTTGATAATGCCTCTCTTAACTCTTTGGGAGTAATATATTTATACCCTTTTGCCACAGGAATAAGAATATAACTATACACACCATCATTAAATGATGTCATTACCCTATTGTACTCTTCAAAAAAATCTACTTCTTTTTCTACTTTTACTTCCTCTTCAAACTCTTGTAAAAAGCTCATCTCTTCAAGAGTTTTTTCATTTTTTACTTTTTGAGGAACCACTTCTTTTGAACTATTACTACACCCTGTAAATATAACAAAAAGAAAACCTGCTATAAAAATACGAAAAATTTTAAAGATCATCATCCTGCCTTAAAAGATTGTTTTGTTTTACACACTTGGATTAAAAAACATTTTTCACACTCTGGTTTTACGGCTTTACAAATATATCTTCCAAATAATACCATCGCTTGATGAAAAATATGAAGATCATCTTTGAGTTTTTTTACCAGTTGCTCTTCTGTTTTTTCAACTGTTTTTGCATCACTAAGCCCTAGTCTATGAGAAACTCTAAATACATGAGTATCTACTGCCATCAGGTTTGCACCCTCAGCTTCTATCATAAAAACGTTGGCTGTTTTATTCCCCACTCCAGCTAGTTTTATTAAAGCTTTTGTATCGTGTGGGATCTCTCCATTATGAAGTTCATTGACACTTTGTGCCATTGCGATAATATTTTTTGCTTTATTATTAAAAAAACTACAACTTTTTAAAAGCTCTTTTACCTCTTCAAGCTCAGCACAAGCTAGCTCTTTGGGTGTTGGGTACTTTTCAAAAAGTGCAGGAGTTATTATATTGACTCTTTTATCAGTACATTGAGCAGAGAGAATAATTGCAATTAAAAGTTCATAATCATTTTTATAAGCTAGTTCAGTTACAGCATTATCATATGTAGCTAAAAACTTCTCTTTTATAAACTCTATATCTTTTTTTGTTGCTTTTTTCACTCGTCTTATACCCTATATTCTATAATTATCAAAACTTTTAATCTTATTTTTCGTGATTGTATCTAAAAAAAAATAAGCTTTTTATTTTAATAGTTTTTTAATGATCAACATTGCAAGTTTTAATCCTTTGGCTCGATGACCCAACTTTTTTTTAAGCTCCTCATCAAGCTCTCCTAAAGTTTGCTCATGCCCCTTAGGGATAAACATAGGATCATATCCAAACCCATTTGTTCCAAGCTGTTTATCGATCACCTTTCCATACATCCATCCATGGGTTGTATAAACCTCATCTTTATAAGACACAGCTAAACACGCCGTATAAAATGCCTTTGCTTCTTGTAAACCTAAAGCGTGCATATCTTCAATCAGTTTTTGATTATTCTGCTCATCTGTTGCATTCTCACCTGCATATCTTGCACTATAAATTCCTGGTTCATTATTAAGTACTGGCACTGTTATCCCACTATCATCGCTGATTACAATATACTCTGTTTCATTTGTGTTTTTTAGTTTTTCATTTACTGCTTTTGCTTTTATAATTGCATTTTCTTTGAAGCTTTTCCCATCTTCAATAATCTCAAATGGCTCTAAAATATCACTATATGCTACTACCTCATGATCAGGTAATAGCTTTTTTATCTCTTTGATTTTTCCTTTATTAGATGTTGCTAAAACTATTTTCATCTCGTCCCTTTGTGTAAATTATAAATTATTTTTTAA
>CBETOJ010000082.1:0-6927 GCA_965537725.1 uncultured Campylobacterales bacterium
AGTATGAAAACAAAATATAACTTATTAAATACTATGATTGAAGATATGAAACATCAATCATCATTATACCAACCAACAACTTTTTGGGAACATGCATCCAATGAAATCATTAATGCTCTTGATACTGAAGAAGTATCAAACTTTCGAACTACAACAATCAATCGATGGTTTTTTGTTCCAGGAGATAGCTTAGTTAAATATCTTGAAAAACAAGAAAAATATGATCATATGATAGAAAACTTCAAAGATATGATATCAGATCATCGATTTATAAGTAGACTTAAAAAACTTTTTAATGGTGAACTAAGTTTTTTCCATGATTTTAGAGTACTTCAAGCTACTAATATTGATAAATTGCCTTATTTAGACAAGATAAGTGAAAGTAAAGTAGGAAATCCTATAGAACAACATACGTTTGATGGTAGAAATTTTTCAAGAGCTTTATTAAACTATCTTTTAGGACTAAGTTTTTTGAAACAAAAAGTTGATACTTCAAATATTTATACTGTAATGGAAATAGGTGGTGGTTTTGGAACACTAGGAGAAATTCTTTTAGGAGATGATAGAAACAATTGTTTTTATATAAATTTAGATATTCCTCCTGTAAGTTTTTTTTCAACTTTTTATCTACAAGAAATATTTAGAAAAGAAAATGTAGCAGATTATATAGTTCTAAAAGATCAAGAAGTATTAGATATTGATCAATTAAAACAAAAGTACAAAGCAATCAATACTTGCTCCTGGCAAATAGAAAAACTTCAAGGTACTATTGATCTTTTTGTCAACTTCATTTCATTTCAAGAGATGGAGCCAGACATTGTTCAAAACTATTGTCATCATATAGATAGACTAGAGCCAAAATTTATTTTACTTAGAAATATTTTAGAAGGTAAACGAAAAAAATCAAAAGATTTTCCTGCTGGTGTAGATGAACCAATATTAGGAAATGACTATGATAAATTTTTGCCAAACTATAAACTTATAGCTACAGACTCTACAGTATTTGGATTCATCACCGAAGATGGATTTCATTCCGAACTGAGAATTTACCAAAGAATTTAAATAATGAAGAAAAACGCAGTAGCTATTATACCAGCTAGAGGTGGTAGTAAAAGAATTCCTAAAAAAAATATAAAGCTTTTTCATGGGAAACCTATAATCTCATATACTATAGAAGTAGCTCTTAAATCAAAACTATTTGATAAAATTATTGTCAATACTGATGATAAAGAGATTGCTAAAGTTGCTATAAAGTATGGTGCAGAAGTTCCTTATCTAAGACCAAAAGAGCTTAGTGATGATTATACTCATATTGGACCTGTCATTGAAAATACTTTAGAATATCTTACAAATATTGGAGAAAATTACACTTACATGTGCCTTTTATATGCTACGTCGCCTCTTTTACAAGTTAAATACTTACAAGAAGGATTTGAAACACTTGTCAAGCATGATGCTAAATCAAGTTTTGGAGCTACAAGTATGCCTTTTCCAATTCAAAGAACATTTAAGATCAAAGAGGATGGGAGATGTGAAATGTTTATGCCTGAACATTTTAATACAAGAAGTCAAGATCTTGAGGAAGCATATCATGATGCCGCACTTTTTACGTGGACTAATTTAAAAAAGAAGTCTACTGAACCTTCTTATGGAAACGATTCTATTCCTATCATTATTCCTAGATACATGGTACAAGATATTGATACGATGGAAGACTGGGAAAGAGCTGAATTAATTTATGAAGTTTTTAATAAAGATAATACAAGTTTTACCTCTTCAAAAGAAGAGGATCGGTCAACGAGGGCTAAATAGGTGTTAACTTTAACAAAAAAATGAATATCTGTCAATATTTAAACTAAAGGATAGAGATTATGCTTCACAAAACTTTTGAAATAGAGGGTATAACAATTGGCGATAATTATGAGCCTTACATTATTGCTGAGATGTCTGCAAACCATGGAAATAATCTTGATAATGCTTGTCATATCGTAAGAGAAGCCAAAAAGTGTGGAGCTCATGCTTTAAAAATACAAACCTATACAGCTGATACACTAACATTAAACTGTAATGAAAAAGCTTTTGAAGCCAAAGGAGCTTGGGAGGGGCAGTATTTATATGATCTCTATAAAGATGCTTCTATGCCTTGGGAATGGACTTCAACCCTTCAAAAAGTAGCAAAAGATGTTGGTATTACTCTATTCTCTTCACCCTTTGATTTTTCTTCTGTTGAATTTTTAGAAAAGCTCAATATGCCAGCATATAAAATAGCTTCCCCAGAAATAGTTGATCTTCCATTGATCAGAAGAATTGCCCAAACAAAAAAACCTATTATTCTCTCCACAGGTAATGCCACAATTGCTCAAATAAATGAAGCTGTAGAAACTTTAATGGAAGAAGGAGTTGAAGATCTTGCTATATTAAAATGTACTAGTGAATACCCAGCTAGCCCAAAAGATATACATCTTAAAACTATAAACTATCTAAAAAAACTTTATAAATGCCCTATAGGTCTTTCAGATCATACCTTAGGAAGTGCTATTCCCATTGGAGCAGTCGCATTAGGAGCGAGTATTATTGAAAAACACTTTATCACCGATAGAACAGAAACTACAGCAGATAGTTTTTTTTCAGCAACTCCTGATGAACTAAAAGCAATAGTAGATGGAAGTAAACTTGTACATCAAGCTATAGGAGAAGTCAATTTCCCTATAAAAACTAAACCTAATCAAAGAAGTTTAATCGTTACAAAAGATATCAAAAAAGATGAAAAACTTATCAATGGGATCAATTTTCAAAGTCTAAGACCTGGTGGAGGTCTAGAAGCAAAACATCTAGAGAAAGTTAATAATAGGAAAGTAGTAAAAGATATAAAGCGAGGAACACTACTTACATGGGAACTCCTTGGGGAAATAAAATAGATGCTTAATGCAGCTTTTTACACTGAAGCTGGAACCCAAAAAGGGATGGGACACTTAATTCGCTCTTATACCATTTATGAGACATTTAAACAAAACGGTATCAATTCAAAATTTTTTTTAGATAGTGATACTAATTTTAGTTATAAATTCAAGGATATTATCCCTTTTTCTTGGAAAAAGTTCAATATAGATTCAAACTATGATATTATAGTTATAGATAGCTATGTAGTAACAGAAGAGATTTATCTAGCAGCTTCTAAACGATCAAAATTAATCGTATCAATAGATGACTATGGTAGATTGCAGTATCCTAAAGGGATTATAATAAATTTTGCTCCTGATGCAAAAGAACTTTTTTACAAAGAAAAAAAAGAAGGATATCATTATCTTCTAGGCTTAAATTATATCCCTATTAGGAAAGAGTTTTTATCTCAAAAGATTGAAAAAAAAGAACAAATATTTGTAATGCTTGGTGGAAGTGATGTAAATAATTTATCCAAAAATATTTTAAGTTCAATAGAAAGTATTAACTTGCCAAAAGTAATAGTTGTAAATAATGAAAATATACCAAAAGAACTAGAAAGATTTCATCATACAAAAGTAATGTATAAACCAAAGGATAAAGAGCTTATTCAAGCTATGTCAAGTAGCTCTATAGCTATTTCAACAGCAAGTATGACCCTCTATGAGTTGTCTTTTTTTAATATTCCAACAATGATCATTGCACTTAACCATAATCAAAAAGTAGGTGCATCCCAATCAATCAAACACAACTTAGCTGAAAAACTATTGGAACTAGAAAAAAATGATTGGGAAAAAGATCTTCGCAATTTTATACAAACCAAAATGATAAGTAATAATGAGAAAAAAATACAAACAATAGATGGGAAAGGTACCCAAAGAATTTTAGATAAAGTCAAAGAGGTAGTAAGATTATGAATAAAATATTGATCTTAGGAGGAAGTCATAGAGATATACCACTTATTGAAGCTTCTAAAACACTTGGATATTTTGTAATTACTTTAGGTGATAGAGACTACTATATAGGACATAATTATTCAGACAAAGCTTACAAAGTAAATTTTAATGATCTTGACGCCGTAAGAAAAATTATCAAAGATGAAAAGATAGATTATCTATTACCAGGAAGTGGTGAAGAATCATATCTTAATACTGTAAAGTTATCACATGAACTTAATATAGGGAATTTTGATAGTTTAGAAGTTGCTACATTAGTACATAATAAATGGAAATTTAAAGAGTTTTGTTTGCAAAACAATATCTCTACCCCAAATGGTCAATTTTTTAAAGGTATGGATCAGCTGAATAATCTAACATATCCAGTAGTTGTAAAACCAACAGATCTCTCTGGAGGAAGAGGAGTAAAAATTGTAAATACTCTAGAAGAACTTCAAGATGCAATTTCTAAAACTATAGACTTTTCAAAAGAGATATTTTTAGAAGAATATATTGAAGGAGAACTCATAGCCTACTCTATAGTATTAAAAAAGCAAAAAATCATTTATGCTTTTAGTGGTGCAGATAAACCCTATCTGAATCCCTATCTAATAACTACTGCTTATCCAATCTCTTTAGACAAGAAAATTACAAAAAAACTTGATCATGATATTGAAAAATTAGCATCATTATTACAGCTTATTGATGGGATGTTTCATTTGCAATTACTCATTAAAGATAATACTCCTTATATTATCGATGTTACAAGAAGAATACCAGGAGATCTGTATCCCTATCTTATAGAGTATTCTGATGGAGTTAAATACTCTGAAGCAGTTGTACAATCATATACAACTGGCAAAATTGACACGCAATTTGATCATAGTTTTATAACTCAAAAGTTTATAGTACGTCATGTAGTTATGCCAAATCATAATGGAGTAATAAAAAGTATAATGATCAATGATCAACTTTTGAAGTTGATCATTCATAAACTTGAACTAGTTCAATTTCCATATAGAGTTGATAATTATTTAAATACTCAACTAACTATACTTTTTATACAAACAACTAATAAGAATGATGCTATAATAAAAAACCTTAATGATCAAATTACAATAGAATATGAGGAAAAAGATGAATAGCCATAAATTAGATATATTACTTATTAGTCCAAGTACAATGCCACTTTATCAACAGGAACAATTACTTTCTAAATCAAACACAAACCTTAGACCAAATTTTGAAACTCCTACAGGATTATTGGAACTCGCATCATTTACCCGTAATAAACTGGACTATTTAAACTATGAACTCCTTGACCTTGCTCAACTGTTATACTCATTTTATTTAAATCTAGACCAAGAATCATCAACAACTTATGAAAAATATATTTTCAAAATGCTTGATAATGTAAAAATGATTCCTGATGTAGTTGCCGTTTCAATTCTCTTTTCGTCCGCTTATATGTCATCTTTAAAACTTGCTGAAACAATTAAAATAAAATGGCCAAAAACTATGGTATTATTTGGTGGTGGACATGTTACATTTTATCATGATTTGGTTTTTAGAGATTCAAAACATGTGGATTATGTATTTGTTGGTGAAGCAGAACTTAGCTTTCTAGCTTTTTTAAAACAACTTCGTAGTCTCAAGTTAGAAGATAAAAAATCTATGGATACTTCAAGTATTTTAGGACTATATGATAAACAAAAAGTTGAAAATGAAAAATCTCAAGGAGTTACAAAGGGAGCATTTGGTGAGATGCTTATTGATCTTGATGAAATAGGCTTACCTGCATTTGATCTACTTAATTTAGATGCTTATAGATCCTATTCTAACTCATATACGACAGGATCTATAGGTATGATGATGGATAGAGGATGCCCTTTTAACTGTACATATTGTGCCTCAATGGTAATCCATGGTGCAAAAATACGTTCTAAATCTAATAAACGAATAATAGCTGATCTCAAGTATCTTAAAGAACAATGTGGATTTGTAAATATTGTACTATGGGATGATCTTTTAGCAGCCAAAAAGAAAAAATTCATTGAACTAACAAAACAGATAAATGAAGAGAAGATAAATGAAGGATTACTCTTTTCAATGCCTAGTGGCTTAAGTGTTAAGGTTATGAATGAAGAGTTATTAGATGCAGTATGTTCTTTAGGATTTGATTATATTCGAATTATGATTGAATCTGGTTGTGAATATGCACAGGAACATATTGTTAAAAAAAGAGTAGATCTTAATAAAGCTAGACGACTGATTGCATATGCTAGAACACTAAATGTTAAAGTTGAAACAAATATTTTATTTGGATTTCCAAGAGAAACAAAAGCACATATGCAAGAAACAATTGATTATATCAAAACAATTGATGTAGACTGGATTCAAGTTTTTGCACTTCTTCCTCTCCCTGGGACAGAAGCGTATCATGAATTCGTCAATATGGGGAAAATTGATCCAGCCGATATTAATTGGGATACATGTGGATATAGCAGTAGAGAGTTTGATACAGAAGATATAACAGCAAAAGAGCTTACAGAGTTGGTCTATGACGTAAATATATACACTAACTTTTTTCAAAATAGAAATATGCTAAATAAAAGATATGAAAGAGCCATAATGTATTTTACAGATATGGTTTTATGGAAATATAAATTTCACATACCTGCACTTTATCAAAGAGCAAAAGCATATCAAGAAATTGGAAAAAAGGATGAAGCTCAGTCTGATTTAGATGAGGCAATAAAACAGATAAAATCTAGTCCTATAGCAAGAAAACTATGGGATATGTATGGAAGTGAAATGCCAATACTCAATGAATACTTAGATGAATCTTACATAAAAACTGTTTTACCCCATCCTCCATCCGTAAATGCGGGATTTAAGCTATAAGTATTCAGTTTAGAAAACTTAAATTGAAAGACCTAATGAATTATATATTAAGCGATAAATCATTGGAAATAGACTATAATTTATAAATTTACTTTATAAGGAAACTCATGAGTTCAGTTAAAAATTATTATGATAGTGTAGCAAATAA
>CBETOJ010000083.1:0-6842 GCA_965537725.1 uncultured Campylobacterales bacterium
CACTTCATGTTGAGCTTACCATTGCATGGTTTGAAAATAACTTGGAGAGTATCTTACTCCCTTTATATTTTGGAGCATTTTTTTACTCTACTGTTTTATCTACAATGGCATATTATGGTATCAACCTCTATTGGAGAGGGAAATTGTATTATTTAAAAAGATCAAGGAAATAACATGGATATTTTTTACGATATCTTAAAACAACTTATTAGAGTCCCTAGTGTTGTTGGAGCTGAACACCCATTTTTTGTAACACTTAAACGTGAACTTGAAGAGCTGGAGCTTTCAGTGGAATATTATGATGGGGTATTAGTAGCAAAAGGGAGTGAGCCTAATAGTGGGTTTCTCTCAGCTCACTCAGATCGTCATGGACTTATCTGTACAGGACATAATGAATTTCAATATGCTGCATATATAGCTAAAAACCAAGCAGATCTTTTAGGAAACTCAAACTCAGAACAGCTATTGAAAAACTTCTCTATGCGTTTTGTAGATCAAAAAGTGCAAGCCTATGAGCCTTGGTCTGGAAGTTATCTAGGAATTGGAACTATAAAAGATGCTTTTTTATGTGAGAGAAGAAATAATATCATCTTTAAAATGGGTATTTTCGCTCACCTTTAAAAAGTAAGATCAAAAAAATAGCTCTTGAAAATAAGATCAATTATCACTATAAAGATGCGTATTAAAAAAACAAATACACCTCTGAGGGGATAAAAGGCTCTTTAGGGGTGAGACTGAACTAGGTCGTATAATCAAAGCAACAAAAGGAAATATCCAAGGGACAACTTTACAGTTTCCAACCATTGGATACCATACTGTTGAAGAGACTACGACTCAAAGATCCATTGAGATGATCATAAAAATACTCTCATCTTTATATTTAGAAGATTAGATATATTTTTTATTTTTCCTCATAGGTTCATTGATATTCATAATAAGCTTTTGTAAAAACAAACTATTAGGATAAAGTATCTTATTTCCATCTTCATCTAAAATCTCTATATGAAAAAGAGCTATCTCTACGATCTCCCCTTTTATAGAGTTATCTCCATCCATGATCTTTATTTTATCTCCTACACGAGCTGGGAAAGTAAAAAAGATAATAATACTTGAAGTAAGATTGCTTAAAATTGACCACTGGGCAAAGAGTGCCATACCAATCACAGCAAATATAGAAGATGCGAGTACTGTTACTCCACCTAGTTCTACATTCCATACGATTGCAAGAGTAATAAGAGCTAAAAAGTAGATAATAAAATGGGCAAACTTTATCACATAATAGACTCTTTTTTGAATCACTTTTTTCCTCTCTCCACTTGAACTGATAAAATAATTCGAAGATCGAAGCAAGACAATGGTAATAGCCACTTGAAGATGTTTTAAAGCTTATTAAAAAAGAGCGTGGGGAGCATTTTGATCCAAGACTTGTGGATCTATTTTTAGATAATCTTGAGAGGTTTTTAATGATCAAGACAAAATTTGATAATTAAGTCTTGATCATTTTTTAGTTTTTTAATAACTCTACTATCTCATGTACGCTTAGTAGTTTCCCAGTACTTTTTACTTCTCCATCAACAACAAGACCAGGAGTATTCATCACTTGATATTCCATAATCTTCATCACATCATCTACTTTTACTACTTCATGAAACCCACCAAGCTCTTTTAAAGCCTCTTTTGTATTGTTTTCGAGTGCTGTACATTTTGCACATCCAGTTCCTAGTATTTCTATTTTCATTTTTGACTCCTATAAAATATCCACCAAAGATCGCTACAAAAAGTCCAAATCCTATATAGATAGCAGTCACTTTCCAACCAAAAAGTCCTAGAAGCATTGCTATTGCTATCTCATTATTAAGAGGAGCTGAGATAAGAAAAGAAAAAGTGATCCCAACTGGGATTCGTACTTGCATAAATCCAAGAAATAAAGGAATCGCACTACAGGTACAAAATGGTGTAATAATTCCAAATAAAGCAGCAAGTACATTTCCTGTAAATTCTGATTTTCCTTGAAGATATGCTCTTACTTTCTCTGTATTAAAATAGCTTCGTAAAAAACTCACCGCAAAAATAATAGCAACAAGTAAGATAAATATTTTTATCGTATCATAGATAAAAAAATGTAATGCACTTGCAAGCTTTGAGTCTACATCTAAAGCTAAAGTTTGATACACAAGTATTGTAACTAAACTCTCCCACCAATCAAACATAAAAACCTCCTACAATTCCATACAAACAAAATCCTATAATAAAATAATAGATAGGAAACTTATATTTTCTCATCATAATAAACCCAGCTATTGCAATAATAAGATCTAAAATACTCCCTACTCCACTTATAAAAATAGGATTACACAATGCTGCAAATAAAAGGGCTACTACACTTGCATTGATCCCAATAATAGCTGAAGCAATTATTGGTTTTTTAGAATAACTTTCAAAACTTTTAGAAAAAGCTATAATCAATAAAAACCCTGGTAAAAATATCGCTAAAGTTGCCACAAGTGCTCCTAGAAAAGGACTGTTTTCAAAACTCGCTACTCCAATATATGAGGCGATTGTAAACATAGGTCCAGGGACTGCTTGAGATAAAGCGTATCCTACTAAAAACTCATTCTCAGCCACAGGAACATTTTCAGCAATCAGAGGTAAGACAACATGCCCTCCTCCAAATACCAAACTTCCCACTTGATAAAAAGAGTGAAATAAAGTATACAGTTCATTTGAACTTACTAGAAAAAAAGTGAGTAAAAATGGGAGGACAAATAAAAATAGAGCAAATAGATTTGGTCTTTTATACTCATCTATCTTTTGCTTTTTAGAAGTGATAAAAACAGCTCCTAAAACACCTGCTACTATGATCACTAAGATTTGGATAAAAAAACTTGTAAAAAGAAGTAAGACTAAACTACTAAGAATAAAAATAAAAACTGTAAATTTTGTTTTACAAAAGTTTTTAAACATCCCATATGTAGCATCAGCTACAACAACTACAGCAAAAAGTTTTAAACCATCTATTAATATCCATTCATCAATGAAGACTCTGAGGAGCTTAGAGAAAATGTAGCTAAGAGATAAAGTAAGAGAAAAGAGGGAAGAGTAAAACCTATAAAAGCCCCTACTCCACCAAGAAGTCCCCCTTTTTGTAACCCTATAGCAAAACCTACTTGAGAAGAGCTAGGACCTGGCAAAAACTGACTCAATGCCACTATCTTTGAATAGCTTTCATCACTGAGCCATTGTAACTTTTCAACAAAGTTTTTTCGAAAATACCCTAGATGTGCAATAGGGCCTCCAAAGCTTACAAGTCCTAAAAGTAAGAACTGATAAAATATCTCAACTTGTTTTTTCATCTTTTAAGAGTGTTTTAACTCTATTCTCCCCATTCTAGCTGATAATAATAGTTTTGGATATTGTTGTAGTTAAGTTGTTTATAGTGGTTGATATGACTAAACTTCTGAGTCTTTACATGTTTTACCACCTCATCACTCTCTATCCCATCTTCATATGCTTGTTCTACATCTGATCTCATGATTTGTAGATACTCTAAAGTATCTTTATAAGAATCTTTATCATACTTTTTTCCATGTCCACCTAAAAGATATTTTGCATCAAGTTTTGCTAAGTTTTCTAAAGCTTCAATCCAACCATCTACATTAGAAGCCTTTCTATAGTTTAAAAGTCTTCCGTTAAAGACGATATTTCCTACAAATAAAAAACTATCATCTTTACTAAAGATAGCAATGTCGCTTTTCTCTTCAGAGATTTTACTAGGCTTTATGATTTCAAGTGTTTTTTTAGAACCCTCTATTTTATATCCATCTTCAACTAAAGTATCTGCATAAATAAGTTTTGTTCCAACAAGAACCTTCTTATCTAAGATCATCTCCATACGTTTAAACTTATCAAGATTTTGTTTTATATCCTCGTTAAGATTTTTATACCCAACTATCTTTGCTCCTTGTTCTTTAAAAAAACCTGCTCCTTGTACTCTATCATCATGAAAGTTACTCAAAACCACATGACTTACTTTGTGATTTGGATAGTCCTTTTTCATCTCTTTATAAAACTCTTTTGCAAAAATATATGTTGGCCCTGCATCTAAAACGACCAAACTCTCACCAATATCCACATAACACATATTTGATACAAATCCATTATTTGATTTCATCGGTGGATGGATATCTCCTATGACACAATGGATATCTTTTGTAATGGTGATCGGTTTTAAATTATATACATTTGCAAATACTGAGCTAAGAGCTATACATAAAAAAAGAACTCCTTTCATCTTATAAACCTAATGCTTCTTTTACTTTAGGAAGTAAAATCTCTTCTATCTCTTTATACGTTGCTTCAAATGCTTCAAACCCTTTTCCATCTGGATCTTCAAATCCTACATGGATTTTTGGAGCAGGACGCGGAAACATTGGACATGTTTCATTGGCATGATCACATACAGTTATTACAAGATCATATTCATTTTCAATCACAGTATCAAGCACTTTTGAGTGATATTCATCTTTCCAGATCCCTTTGTCACTTAATAGTTTTTGTGCATTTGGATTTACTCTTCCACTCGCACGTACCCCTGAACTATCAGCTGATACACCATCAAGTTTTGCATTGATTAAAGCCTCTGCTATAATACTTCGACAACTATTTCCCGTACATAAAACTAATACTTTTTTATCCATTTGTTTCCTTTCTCTAACTTATTATCCAATTACTTGGACAATTTTCTTTTAAATCACCAACTTGGATCAACCTAATAAATTCCATTACTTCTTTATGAATCAAATCTTTAACTTCTCTAATTTTTGCTTTTTTCTCTTCATCACTTCCTTTAAATCCACTTGGGTCTTCAAAGCTCCAATGAATTCTATGACTTAACCCAGGGAATATCGGACATTTTTGAGCATTTCCCTCATCACATACGGTAATTACATAATTAAATGTTTTCCCTTCTTGAAAAAAATCGAAAACTGAGTTTGGTTGTTTTCGCGTAATATCTATTCCCTCATCCTCATTTAATATCTCAACAACTAAAGGATTAAGCTCACCTGGTTCAAATCCCGCACTCTGTACCTCAAACTCATCCCCTCCGTATTTTATTAAAAGCTCTTCAGCCATTTGACTTCTTGCACTATTGTGAATACATACGAATAAAACTTTTTTTCCCATTTTCTTTTCCTTTTTTATTGAATTAAATAGAACACTCTTCAGGGGTTCGACATTTGATAAACTTCATAAAAACTAGTCCTGCAAAAAGTGCACCTAGTATTGTAGCAACTATATATAACCAAACGGTTTCAAGATTTCCAGAAACTAATGCTGGTCCAAAAGAACGTGCAGGATTCATACTTGCCATAGTAATTGGTCCTGCAAACATCGCTTCAAGCCCAACAGTTAAACCTATTGCCAATCCTGCAAAAGATTTGATCGCCTTTCCATGCACTGCACTTCCACAGATCACAAGCATTAAAATAAAAGTTAAAATAAACTCCATAATAAAAGCCTGCATTTGTGAACCCCTTGGAAGGGTACTTCCTAGATATGCTAGCTCACTCATGCTTTTTGCCTCTTCTAAAAAAATAAGGTATAACATACCAGCAGCAACTATTGCTCCTAATACTTGAGCTATGATATAAGGGATAGTATCTTTTTTATCAAACTCTTTCATTGAAGTAAATGCAAGAGTCACTGCTGGATTCATATGTGCTCCACTAATATGTCCAAAAGTATAGATAAGTGCTACAACTAAAATCCCCAAGTAAGTGCCACACCACTATGTCCTAAAGCTCTTGTAAGAGTCTCAACTACTATAGCTCCACACCCTGCAAAGATCATTATAAAAGTCGCTATAAACTCAACCACATATCTTCTATTTATCTGCATCACATTCCTTTTTTAGCTTGGGAATATCCATCTTTAAATAACTTATCTCTTTTAAAATAGATTGACGGAACTGATCAAGTGGAGTTCTTATACTATAATACGCCCAACGCCCTCGCCTATCTACTTTTAAAAAGCCTGCTTCTTTTAATATTTTTAAATGTCGTGAGATTCGTGATTGGATCATAAGAAAAGAACTTTCTATATCACAAACACACACCTCACCATTGATATCTATAAAATGAAGAATTCGAAGCCGTGTTTCATCATTTATAGATCCAATGGTTTTTAAAAATATATCCATATCTTTATCCTTTGAAGCAATTGTAGCAAAATAATTTTAATATATCAAGATATATTGATATATAATTAAAAATTTATGCCCAGAGCTGAAGATCTGGGATATGAGAAAGGGCTTTTAAGATATCTGTTTTAGAAACAATCCCTACTAAAAGATCATTTTCACTTACCACTGGCATCGCATCTATATCATGACTTATCATCACTTTTGCTACTCTTCTTATATCTGAGATTGGATCTGTTGTAACAAACTCTGGAAGCTCAAGATCTTCAAGTTTTGTATTTAAAAGCTCTTTT
Source organism: uncultured Campylobacterales bacterium (assembly GCA_965537725.1). GTDB lineage: Bacteria > Campylobacterota > Campylobacteria > Campylobacterales > Arcobacteraceae > JAIOSF01. The sequence goes on from CBETOJ010000083.1 coordinate 6,493, forward strand.
GCTTCATCAAAATCATCCATAAGTAAATTAAGTATCATTTTTTTATTGATCAGTGTAACTATTTGATGAGAGATCGCTACCACTGGAATTTGTGAGATCTTATTTTCTCTTAAAAGAGTATAAGCTTCATATAGTGTAGCCTCTTCATTAATAGAGAGACACTCTTTTGTCATAATATCTTCCACATGATAGACTCGCTCAGTAGTATTTAACTTCGCAATCTTTTTATAACTATTGATCGCTTTATCACTATATGACAGCCCCTCTTTTTTCTTTTTATCCTTAAGATCATCATCAAAATATAGGGAACCTCTAAAAACACCTTTTAGAACTTCCAACTTTTTATTTTC
>CBETOJ010000084.1:0-6782 GCA_965537725.1 uncultured Campylobacterales bacterium
AGTTTATACTCTTTTGCAAATTTATTAGTTTTCTAGCTACATTGTTTTGAAAGTTTTTTTAGATTATATTACGATTGTAAAATGGAGGAGCTAGTCGGACTCGAACCAACGCATACCGGATTTGCAATCCGGGGCATTACCAGCTTTGCTATAGCTCCATTAAAAAAGTATGGAATTATAGTCAAACTAACCTTAATATTTTTTTAGATATGATTAAACTTTACACATTAAATAATGAAAGGACTTTTTTATGGATAAAAACACTTTTTTAGATCATGTACAAACCTTATACAATTTTATCTCTGATCAAAAAGATGAAACAAATAAACTTTACAACTATCTTGAAACAAAACAGTATGACAAATTAGAACTTATAGAGCAATTTGAAAAAGAACTAGAGTTAAACCCATCAGATGAGCTAAAACTTGCACTCATCACTAGAATCGTAAATCTTCGTGATGACTCTTTAGTACAAGTACTAAAACAACAAGGATACAAAGAGGATACTATACAAGTGCTTCAAGAAAAAGCATTTATATTTAGTAAAAACTATTGGCTTGATATTCATAAAAAACGTTTAGAATTTATTGAAAACAATGAACTTCTTACTCCATTTTATCAAGCTGTTTTTGAAGGGGTGTATTATGTGGGAGTTGCAATGACAAAATGGCAATCTTCATGGACACAAAGAATCATCAATGGAGTTAATAAAGAGTTACTCGAAAAGTTTGATGGTGATGATGCAAAGGTTATGGAATATTTAGAGCAAAATAATCTTTTTGACAAAGGGCATGAAGGACTTATTGCTGATAGATGCTACTCTATGTTAGTTAAAGATGGTGATAGTTATAAAAGTGCTGCATATATTACTGCTTTTAAAAAAGAGGTAACAGAAGTGGTAGATGCATTGGAACATTTTGTAGATTCTTTGATCAATCTTGAAGATAATGTTTTTGATCAAAAATGGGAATATATCGGATATCTTCAAGCATTACTTGTAGCATTTAGTGAAGATAAAACTGATTCACTTGTTGAGAAATGGGCAAAGGTAGATGAGGCATGGATGAAGATCACTACTCCAATTCAAATAGGTCATCCACTTGAATACTATGAAGATCACTTTAGAAAAGCTGTAGCACTTGAATGGGATATAAGACTTTCAAACCCTAGTTTTGAAAAAAACAATCAAAGAGTCGATAAGATAAAAGCGATGTTTGGATCACTTTATACTACAATTGATACAAAAAAACAGTTTCAAGATATCTATAATTTTTCGTTAAAAAGTCTTGATAAAGTACAGCTTTATCTTGGACGACCTGCACTATTTTTTGGAGCAGAGTTTAATGGTCTTTTCTCAGCACAAGTGGTTCCAAATGATGAAATAGTTTCAGAAAAAGAGGGAAAAAAGATCTTTGCTTTTAGTGATGAGATCCTTCAAGGGCAACGTGCTAAACCATTTTTAAAGCTTTCCAAAGAAGTATTTGGAGATGAGTTTTTGAAAAAAGAGAGAACTTTTTTATTTAAAGAAAATAAAAAGTGGCATCAAGTATATGACATTACTACTATTGGTCATGAATTTGGACATATCTTATGGTGTGATGATGAGACAGAATCAGTGATGAATAGATATGGAAACTTTAAAAATATTGAAGAGTTTAAAGCAACAACTGGGGGTCTTGTATCATTTTTTATGGATGAGCAAAATGATGAAAAAGATCTTGAAGAGTTTGTGATCAGCGATACTATCAAAAGAGCTGTAGGACTAATAGGTTGGATGGAAGTGGATGAAGTATTACCTTATTATTGTGAAGGGCTTATTCATCTTTATGGGATGTTTGAGACTGAGACACTTGTTTGGGATACAACAAATAAACAACTTAGCATCAATACAGATACTGAAAAAATAGAGGCTTTAAAAGCATGGTATATACAAACTTACTCTGATCTTGCAAATACTTATTTAAATAAACAATTAGCAAATAGCTTTTTAGATAAATATGCAATCAAAAAAGGGAAATACTTTACTTCAACAAATGAAGTCTTAGCAGACTTTATCAGTTATTATTTTAAAAGATACCAAGAGATTGGTCAAGAGATCGATACAAGTGATTCTAAAGAGAACTATAAGTGATTTTCAAACAAGCCTTTTCTATAATAGAGATCATCTTTACTATCGTTGTCATCTCTATTATTTTAATGGTTGCTGTGCCAAAATTTGAGAATACCTTTCAAACTACCCATATGAACCAAATAAAAACAACCATAGTTTTAATACGAGAAGGGATCGTAAGAGAAAATAGTAAACTGATCTTACAAAATAATACCTCCTCTTTAAATACCCTTGATAATGATGATAATTATCTATTTTCTAAAGTTTTAAGAACTCCTGTGCAAAGTTCTAAAAAACAAAAGATCAATTCATGGACTAAGATAAGCTCCACTTCATATAGAGTATATATTGATGATACTCAAAGTGTCATTTTTAACTATGATACTACAACTCAAAGTTTTGACTGTGACTTTAATGAAGCAAATTGTAAGGAGCTTAGTCTTTAATGCATTATTATGAAGTCTCTCTATTAAAATCTCCTCTTAATTCACTTACTTATCAATATGAACAAAAAGTAGATGTTGGTACAAAGGTACTCATCCCTTTACAAAAAAGGGCAAAACTCCAAGAGGGTGTTGTTATAAAAGAAGTGCTCAAGCCCGCATTTAAATGTATAGATATTCAAGAAATCACAGAATATTTTTATAGCGATCAGATGTTAAGTACTGCATATTTTATCTCTCAGTACTATGTATGTTCTTTAGGAGAAGCTTTAAGTATCTATACTCCATTTTATAAAGTAAAAAATAAAAAAGAAAGCATCATTCATCATTCAACAATCCAACTTTCAGAAAAACAAAACGAAGCCTATCAATTTGCATTACAAAATCCCACTTCATTACTTTTTGCCAATACAGGAAGTGGAAAAACAGAGATATATATCAAAGCGATTGAGAATATTTTATCACAAAATAAACAAGCTCTTCTTTTACTTCCTGAGATCTCCTTATCACCTCAAATGGAACAACGTCTTCAAAAAGTTTTTAAAGACTCTATTGCTATTTGGCACTCAAAAATTCAAAAGAAAAAAAAGCAAACTATTATTGAGGGCTTATTAAATGGGGAGATAAAAGTAATTGCAGGTGCAAGATCGGCTCTTTTTTTACCTTTTAGTGATCTAGGACTAATTGTTGTGGATGAAGAGCATGATGACTCTTATAAAGCAGATCAAAAACCACGGCTTAATACAAAAGATCTTGCAATCTATATGGGAAAAAAGTTTAATATTCAAGTGATCCTTGGAAGTGCCACGCCAAGTCTAAGTTCTTTTTACAAAATCCCTTATTATAGACTAAAAGAAACCTATTTTGATTCAAAAAAAGATATCACTTTTTTAAATTCAAAATTACAATTAGATGAGACTATCCTCAATAAGATCAAAACAACTATTGAAAAAGATCACCAAGTGATTGTATTTCTTCCAACTCGAGCAAATTTTAAATATCAAATCTGTGGAAGTTGTGGAAGCTCCATAGAGTGTCCATTTTGCTCAGTAAGTCTTAGCCAGCATAAAACAAAAAATGCCTTATGTTGTCACTACTGCAATTATACCGAACAGATTCGTACAAAGTGTCCAAAGTGCGGCGGGGTAATAGAAGATTTTAGACTTGGAACTGCTGAAGTAGTAGAGGAACTCTCCAGAAAATTTCCACACAAAAAAGTCAAAAAATTTGATAGAGATTCTATAAAAACACAAAGTGAGCTTAAAAAGGTCATAAAAGAGTTTAACAACAATGAAGTTGATATCTTAGTAGGAACACAGATGCTCTCAAAAGGTCATGACTATCACAACGTCAAACTAGCAGTGGTCTTAGGGATAGATTCTATTTTAAATATGAATAGCTATAAAGTAAGAGAACGCGCTTTATCACTCCTTATCCAAATAGCAGGACGAAGTGGACGAAAAGGTTTAGGGGAAGTAGTGATTCAGACAAAAAATGAAAAGTTTTTTAGTAACTACATCTTATCACATGATTATGAAGATTTTTTAAAAGATGAACTAAAAGAGCGAAAAGAGCTTTATCCTCCATATAAAAGACTTTCCCGCATTACCTTTAGCCATAAAAATGCAATGATCGCAAAAAATGAACTAGATAAAGCAGTTAAAAAAAGTATTCACTATAAAGGGATCGAAGTGATAGGTTTTGGAGAGAGTGGTATCTTTAAAATAGCAAATAAATATAGATATGAACTCTTACTACGCTCAACTGATACTAATAAACTTTTATCTTTACTTCACAGCTTTAAAAGCTCCAATACTGCCATTGATATGGATACCCTTTGCTGAAGCAATGAACTATAAAGAAATATAGTTTTTTTATGAGAACTATTAAGGAATTTTTGTGTAATATTTACTAAATAGATGGGAGCTTGAGAATGAAAAAACTTACAACAATTAGTAATCAAATACAAAACAATACTTTCTCTTATACAGGGAAAGGTTCATTTGAAGCAGTAGTCAATAAATATAAAGATACTATTATTGAATGGCTTGAAGAACTTGTCCCATTACAAAAGCAGATGGAACTTCTTAGAGAGATGGAAGGACTAGAGTTTCAAAAAAGAAACTATACAAGGATATTAACAAAACTTTTTCCTGATGAATATACAGAGTTTGTCTCTCTTAATATTTTAGTGAGAGATGCTCATGCTATTGCCTATTATTATGATCAAGAGTATAATGTAACCCTACTTTATGATAATCTTATCCAAGACAAATACCTTAAATATCCTGGTAAATATGACAAATATGTAAGCTATGCTCTTTTTCAAAAATTTGTAATGATGTATAAAGATGATCTCTTAAAAAGCTTAGAGACCTCAGACCAACCTATCAAAAAACCATCGACTCCTATAACACAAAGTGCGGAACATGAAGAGATAAAAGAGCTAATTGAAGAGCAAGAGATTCAAGAGTTAGAAACTCCAAAAGAGGAGATAAAAGAGGAAGAGGCTATAGAAAAACCAAAAGAGAAAGAGACAAACTGGACAAATCTTTTATTAGGAAGATTAAAATAATGGAATACTTTACAATCTTTGGTAACCCTGTAGCCCACTCAAAATCTCCTGATATGCATAATGCGGGCTTTAAATATCTTGGGTTTGATGGTATTTATGATAAAACTCACTTAGAAGATGGCTCACAGATCAAACAAGTGTTTTTAGACAAAAACCTTAAAGGTGCAAATATCACCGTGCCACATAAAGAGTATGCTTATGAAAATGCAGATGAAGTAAGAGGGATGGCTAAAAAAATAGGAGCGATCAATACTTATATAAATGAAAATGGGAAAGTGATCGCTTATAATACTGATGCTCCTGGCTTTATGAAAGCTATTGAAGAGTTTGAAGAGTTTGGAGAGATTAAAAAAGCAATTATTTTAGGAGCTGGAGGAACAGCAAAAGCTATTGCTGTGGCTTTTAAAGAAGCGGGAATTGAAACAACTGTTATCAATAGAAGTGAAGGGAGACTTGAGTTTTTTAAAGAGCTTGGATGTACAGTCTCAACTTGGGAGAACTTTACAAGTGAAACTTATGATCTTGTTGTCAACTCTACAAGTGCAGGACTCAAAGATGATCATTACCCTACTCCACTAGAGCTTTTAGAAACTATTTTACAAAACTCTTCTTATGCTATTGATTGTATCTATGGGAAAATTACTCCATTTTTGCAAAAAGCAAAAGAGCATAATCTTCCATGTAAAGATGGAGAGGATATGCTCTTGTACCAAGGAGTTATTGCTTTTGAATATTTTACTTGTACAAAAGCTAGTGATGAACTTATTGAAGTTATGAGAAAAGGATTAAAACAATAAGCTTTCTCTTATTGAAAAATATTTTCTAATTTTAAAAATTTCTCTTCTATCTCTTCTAGTTTAAAAGAGCTAGCATCTGCAATGATCTTTTCTAGATACTCTGCTAAAGCTGTTTCATTTTCTTCTTGTGCCATCTCTAAAAGCTTTTTAGAAAACTGTTCAATATCACTATTTGACATAAGCTCTTTTATCTCTACATATTCATTGTAAAATTTCTTTTGAAAGTTTTGTTTAAATGTATCACTGATTAATATCTCAGTTGCTTTTTGTTGCACTTCTTCTTGCTCATCCTCTTGTACAGAAGGGGAGAGACGTTTTTTACTATGTGGAAGGTGAAGAACTAACTCTTCAATCAACTCATCTCTTGATACTGGCTTTCTTAAATATCCATCACAAATAGCTCGGATCCTCTCTTCATCACTTTTCATAGTAGAAGCAGTGAGAGCTACTATTGGTAAAGATTTAGTTGATGGATTGTATTTTAGTATATCTATAGCTGTATACCCATCCATAATAGGCATTTGTATATCCATCAAAATAAGATCAGGCTGTAAGCTTATCGCTAGATCTACACCCTCTTGACCATTTTGTGCTTCAAGGATGGTAATATTTTGATTTTCAAGATACCCTTTTACAATCTCTCTATTTGTTATCACATCTTCTACAAGTAAAATTGTTGATTTTTTAAAACTGTATTCGTATTTTTTATCTTTATTTTTCTTTTTATTTGTTTTAAGGGTAGCAACACTCACAGATGGAATAACTAAACCTCTATCCCCGTAATATTAGGCATCATAATATCTAAAAGAATAAGATCTGGTCGATGTTTTTTAGCTAAAAGATATCCATGTTCACCA
>CBETOJ010000085.1:0-6765 GCA_965537725.1 uncultured Campylobacterales bacterium
ATATAAGAAAATTAAATGATTCCTACTGATTCAAAGATTATAAAAGGTTGTTACTAAACGAATCAGTAGGAGGGTTAGAAAATTAAAGGAAAGGAATAGAAACTTTATGTTTATTAAAACCAAGTTTTACCTGATCTTTTTCACCATTTAGCATGGCATTGAACTGTTCAGCTGTAACGATTGGTAAATCTATATCTCTTCCAATGGTACAAGGTATATCTTTTTGTTTTTGGTCTAAAAGAGTAAATGTTTCTTCATCATTTATAAGGATAAAGTCTGCATTATTATCAAGGGCATCTAAAAGAACTTGACCCGCTAGTTTATAAGTGAATTTTGCATCTGCTTGAAGAGAATGAAAAGCTAAATCTTCATTTTGTGTTGCTGTATTTATAAAATTTGCTTTACTATTTTGCACAATCTTTTTTAAAGCTCCTGTACATTTTTTATCATATACTGCAATATTAAAATCACTAAACTCTTGAGTAATATCTGTAATATCTTCTAAAAGTGTCCCACTTGTATTTTGGTGTTGTTTTGTAATATCTAAAAGAAGTTGTTCTATTTTTTCATGTTTAGCTTCATCAATGTTGTGAATTCTATTCATCAAAGAAGTGTGATACCAGATACCGTTATCTTTGTTTGAAACAATTGTATAGATCTCCTTTTGAAGTTCAGGAGTATTTTTAAGAATATCACTTGCAACAATAATTGAATGATCTCCAATATAATCTTTGTGAAAATTCAAACTATTAGAAGCATAATAATAAAGCTGTAGTTCTTTTGTATATGTTTCTTTTTGCTCCGCTGTTAAGTAGTTTTCAAAGAGTGCAAGTTTTTCTAAAAAGTCACTATTGTTGATACTAAGATCATGAATCGCCCTATATGTACTTACAGGTTCAATCGTTAATTCATTTGATGTTTTATCAACAATCTGTTTGATTGGAGTTTCAGTTGAGACAAAAAGGTTATTTACCTTTACTCCAAATTCTTCTGTTCCTTCAAAACTAAATCTCTCTAAGCTATTGAGTTTTTTTAAAAGATCTGTGATCGTATCTTCTGAAGTATATACCAAAGAGTGTTGTTTGTAGTATGGAAGATAGTCTGTTTTAGGGTTGAATCTAAAAAATTTTATGATAAGGTTGTTATCCATTTTTTTCCTTTTGAATTATATGATTACCGTATTACTAAATTAAGAGATATTACATAGAAAAAAGACAAAAAAAAAGTTTATTGATCAAGCTTTTTTAATATTTTGTCACATTTTTTTATTTGCATTTGTACGATTTCAAGCTCTTGGGTTATCTCCTTAAGTTCCTGTTTATGTTTTTTCTTTCCTATTTTTTTTGTGAGCTTTACCTCTTTTAGTTGAAGCTTTTTCAAAAGCTCTTTAAGAGCTTTTTTCTTTCCTAGTTTTTTATCGATCTTTAGTCCAAGACTATCTTTTAAGTTTGCTATAAAACTTTTAATCCCCATCTTTTTCTCCTGTGTTCTTTTTATTTAACATCTCATCAATATCGTTGGTATCTATTAAGATATCATTTACGATACTTTTATCTACAAAGATAATCTCTGCCATCTCAATGAGGTTTTTACTGATATCATATACGTACCCACTATCATTCATCAATGAAGTGGCCATCGTTAAAGAGATATTTCCTTGTCGTATCAACTCATCAAGTTTTTCATTGGCTATTTGATCATACTTTTCCATTTGTACTTTTGTTTTTGATAAAAGTAAGATGATCTCATCTGACTCTTCAAGTTTTGATATTTGTAAGATAGATCTTAAAAGTTCTACAAGATCTTTTTTCAAATTGATATATTGAGTTCTTATCTCTATATTTTCATTTTTTGAGTATTTTACAAGATTGCTTTGGAGGTGTTTTGTATCTTTTAATGCTTCAACAATATCTCTACAAGCAAGTTTTAATTTATAAATCTGTTCTATCTCATCATGATTCATATTAAGCTGTGCTTTTGTTGCAAACTCGACAATTTGACCATAAAGGTTTTTTACCTTAAGATCATAAAAAGTTTCCATATCAATATATTCACTTGAATAAGGCTTAGAGATGATCTCTGAACTATCCATATTAGTTTTAAGATTCTCTTTTTTTACATTGATTCCATGGGCGATGATTTTAAACCCATTTTTAAAAAGATGCAGAACCTCTTGTTTGATTAAAGAGATCGCAAGATCAGGGATAGCAATAGCATTTTCATCCAAATATTTAGCTTTTCCAGCTTCTTTTTTACTCTCTATAAACTGTTTTTCTAAAAACTGCACTAATTGCTTAATAAAAGGGGAGCAAACTAAAACCCCAATAATATTAAAAATAGTGTGAAATAGAGCTAGTTTCATAGCAATATTATCATTAGTGATTCCAACGATCGAGGCAAGAATATCTACAAGGTCTGTAAGCTGATAAATAAAAGCTATAGCGATAAGTCCAGTGATCATATTAAAAATAAAATGGGCTAAAGCTAATCTTTTTCCATTTTCATTTGATTTTAAGGCTCCTAAAACTGCAGTTACTGTAGTACCAAGGTTTGCTCCAATTGCAAGGGCTAATGCATTGGCATATTCGATTTGTCCAGTGGCAAGAGCTGTGATAATAAGAGCCATAGTTGCACTACTTGATTGAATCACAACAGTTGCAATTGCTCCCACTAAAACATAGACAAAGATTCCAAGATAGCCATCCATAGCATAGCTTGCTAGATCGATTCCATCTTTTAAAGTCTCAAATCCCTCTTTCATACAGTTGATTCCAAGAAAGATGATCCCAAGACCAATAAAAATTGCAGCGATCCCTTTCCAACTGTTCTTTTTTAATATAAGTGGAATAGCAATACCCATTACAATCATTGGCATTGCATAGGCTGATATCTTGATTTTAAGACCAAACAATGAGACAAGCCAAGCCGTAGCAGTGGTCCCTATATTTGATCCAAAGATCACTCCAATAGCTGAAGCTAAAGATATAAGTCCTGCACTTAAAAATGAGATTACAATAATTGAAACAAGGCTAGAGCTTTGTACCACCGCTGTTGCAAAAAAACCAGTAGCGATTGCTTTAGGGGTATTATTTGTGAATTTTTGTAATACTTTTTCTAAAAAACCACCAGAAAAGCCTTTAAATCCACTCTCCATATATTCCATACCAATTAAAAAGAGGGCAATTCCTCCTAAAATACTACTAAGGTCAGGATAAAGCCCTAAAAGTATTAAGCTTGAACATATGAAAAGAACAGATAAAGGAGTTGCGATTCTTTGCAATAAAGATTGAGTTTCCATTGTAACCCTTATAGGAATAATTTATAATATAATTTTACACCTCTATTCTTAAACAAAAGTCATATTTTATTACCAATAACACAATTTACAAAGTGGTAAGAAAAGTTATTTATTAATTTTAAATTTGTTATAATCAAAACTTAATGTAAAACTTCACTGAAAAGGGAGAGTATGAATCATCAAAATATAAAAGATCAAATGGTTACATTCTTAAAAGATGAGGCTGAGAAGATTGGTGTAAAAGATGTTGTGATAGGTATTAGTGGGGGACTTGATTCTGCTATAGTTGCTATTCTTTGTAAAGAGGCTTTTGGAGAGAGAGTTCATGGAGTATTACTTCCTTCCCAATATTCAAGTAACAGTAGTCTAGAAGATGCAAAAGAGCTCTGTGATAAATTTTCTATAAAGTATGAAACAATTTCTATCGCACCAATGGTAGAGGGATACTTTGATAATAATGAAAAAGATGCAAGTGCTCTTCGAAAAGGAAATTTTAGTGCAAGAATGAGAATGTCAGTGTTATACGACATTTCAGCAAAATATAATGCAATTGTAGTTGGAACTTCAAATCGTTCAGAGATACTTTTAGGGTATGGGACTCACTATGGTGATACTGCTTGTGCAATTAACCCTCTAGGAAATATGTATAAAAGTGATGAGTTTGCTTTTGGTGAATATTTAGGAGTCCCAAACTCTATTTTAACAAAAAAACCAAGTGCTGATCTTTGGGAAGGTCAAAGTGATGAAGAGGAGCTTGGATACTCATATAAAACTATGGATGATGTTTTAAAAGAGTTTGTAGATAAAGGGGTAAGTAAAGAGGATCTTGTACTTAATGGTGTAGATGAAAACTTGATCCATCTTTTAGAATCAAGAATGGTAGCAAACGCTTTTAAAGGGAAACTTCCAACCATCGCTACAATTGATTTTCAATAACAAAATAATAAATATATAAAGGTTCAGAATGATTAAAGATGTAAAAAACGAAAGAACAGTCCCTTTTTTTAGATCAACTATTGATGAAGAGGAAAGAGAACAAGTAAAACAGGTTTTAGATCAGCAAATTAAGTCATTTAGTAAAGTTGAAGAACTTGAAGATGAAATAAAAGCATTTATAGGGGTAGAAAATGTGATTGCAACAAATAATGCAACTTCAGCACTCCATCTTGCTCTAAGCGCTATGGATCTAAAGCGAGCAGATAAAGTTTTAATGAGTGTAAATTCGTTTGTAAATCTTCCTGAGACAGTGAGACATTTTGATGCAGAGCCTATTTTTATTGATATTGAATCAAATGGGTTTAATATGGATCTTGATAAACTTGAAGAGTATCTAGAGAACAACAATAGTAAAAAACTAAGAGCTTTAATGATCACTTTTGTAGCAGGTGGAGTACCTGATCTTGAGCGTATCTATGCAATAGGAAAAAAATATGATCTTGTGATCATTGAAGATGCGATTAGTGCTTTAGGTGCTATGTACAAAGATGAGATGGTAGGCTCAACTGGAGCTGATATGACTATTTTCTCTACTAACTATTCAAACTCTAAAACTGCGATCAGTAGAGGTGGGTTTATTGTAACAGCAAATGAAGAGTTTGCAAATAGAGCAAGACTTCTTAGAACCCATGCGATTAACAGTACTTTTGATGAATATGGAAACTTAGATTATATCTATGATGTGGTAGATATTGGATATAAATACGATATGACAGAGATCGAAGCTGCTTTTAATCTTGCACAATTTTTTAAGACAAACTCTTTTTGTGAAAGACGTCAAGAGATTGCAGAGATCTATAATGAAAAACTTGCAGGCTTAAAGCATGTAACACTTCCACCATTTGATCCTGAACATATCTATTCACAATATATTGTAAAAGTGAGTAAAAATAGAGATGGTTTTGCTAGGGTATTAAAAGAAAGAGGAGTTTTAACAGGACTTCACTACATCCCTTTACACCTTCTAACATACTACAAAAAGAAGTATAAATTAAAGATCACGGCATATGGAAATGCTCTTAGTACTTATGGGCAAATCTTATCACTTCCAATCTATCCAGCGATGAGTGATGAGGATGTAAATTATGTATGTGATACAATAAAATCAGTAGCAAGTGAGTGGATATAACAACTTGCTAAAACAATTTTTTATAAAATGGGTAGAACAATATTTGTTCTTTCCTACCCCTTTTCAAAGACTAGTTGGTCTTTTATTTTTACCCTTTACCATTATCTACTGTGTAATTACAGCCTATGGAAGAATCTCAAAAAAAGCGATTGAGTTTGGCTTACCTGTTATTAGTATAGGTAACCTTCTTATTGGAGGAACTGGTAAAACTCCTGTTATAATAGAGTTAGCTAAAAGATATAAAAATTCTGCAGTGGTGCTTCGTGGATATGGAAGAGAATCGAAAGGTTTATATGTTATAAGTGATGGGAACACTCTTTTAGAAAAAGATATCTTAATGAGTGGTGATGAGGCACATCTTTTGGCAAACTCTTTACCTGAGTCGATTATAATCGTGTCAGAAAATAGAACAGAGGGTATACTTAAAGCAAAAGAGCTTGGAGCAGAACTTGTTTTTTTAGATGATGGATATCGACATCATGAGATCAAAAAATTTGATATCTTACTTCGTCCAAAAGATGAACCTACAAATATTTTTTGTCTTCCAAGTGGTGGATATAGGGATACAAAGATGATGTACTCTTTTGCAAATACTGTTTTAAAAGAGGAGAAGGATTTTAAAAGAGAAGTGAGTTTGTATCTTGGGGAAGAAAAAGTAGAAACTTTACCTAAGAATTGTGTTCTTTTCACTGCTATCTCAAAGGCAAATAGATTATTAGAATATTTACCAAACAATATCCCTACAATTATCTATGAAGATCACCATATGTTCTCACAAGAAGATATTGATGAACTTTATAAAAAATACCCAAACTGTTCTATAGTGACTACTGAAAAAGACTACGTAAAGTTAAAGCAGTTTGAGCTAAAAGATCTTTATCTTATGAAATTAGATATAAAGATAGAAGAGGGTAGTTTAGAATTTATGAAAAAATATATAAACTCTTATCAAGCCCAGATCTGAAGCTCTGGGATAGGATCAGTGGTGATAATATTTTTTTCATAGATATCAGTGATCTTTGTTTGTTCAACCTCTTCAACCCCTAGATGTTTTATAAGATAATCTAGTAAAGTATTTTTTGTAATAATACCTTTTAGGGTGTTTCTTTTATCTGATCTTACTAATAGTTGTCGTAATTCATGTTGCTCCATAAGGGCATAACACTCTTCTATAGTTATATCATCATTGATAATAACAGGTTTATGGCTCATGATCTGTTCCACATGGTATATTTCAGTCCGAGTACTTAAGTTTGCTATTTGTTTATATTTGTTTTTTGCTTCTTCATCAATACTTCCTTTGTATAAAGACTGAAAAGAGGATGAGGAGTAATCACACGTC
>CBETOJ010000086.1:0-6763 GCA_965537725.1 uncultured Campylobacterales bacterium
TATATGGGTTGATTAGGATTCTAAAAAACATACAAAAAAGAATTATGTGAAAATGTAAGTTTTTATTTTCTCAAAGAGAGTACAAGGGACTTTTAAAACTTTTTTTACTATAATTGCCCCGTTTAAAAGTGTTAAGTAGGGAAACAGGCGGTATTTATATCCTTGTTGGCAATCATTTTGGTTGTTTACGTTAGCCGAACGGACTTTTAAAAACAACAATTTTTTAAGGAAAACACATGAAAAAGATTTTATTCTTAATGGTAGCTCTTGCTTCTGCTGCATTTGCATCTGACGCTGCTGCCGGTCAATCTATGATCCAAGCTTACTCTGTAGTTGCTGCAGGTATCGGACTTGGTCTTGCTGCACTTGGTGGTGCTATCGGTATGGGTAACACTGCTGCTGCTACAATTGCAGGAACTGCAAGAAATCCAGGAATGGGTGGAAAACTTATGACTACAATGTTCATTGCTTTAGCGATGATTGAAGCACAAGTTATCTATACACTTGTAATTGCTTTAATTGCATTATATGCAAACCCATTTCTTGGATAATCATTAGATTATTTCTAAGAATATCTAAAAGCCAAGTGGTTTTTCCACTTGGCTTTTTTTTTGAGGAATTTTTTTGAATCTTGAATTATTAAAAGAGAAGAAAATACTTTATGTTGAAGATGATACTTCTATAGTCTCTTCATTTTCTCCTATTTTACAAAAGATCTTTCATACAGTTTATATAGGAAATAATGGTATTGCGGGATTACATCTTTTTAAAATACACCATGATATTGATTTTATTATCACAGATATTAAGATGGCTAAAATGGATGGACTTACAATGTATCAAAATATCCAAGAGATACGTTTTGGTATTCCTTGTATCGTTACTACAGCCCATGGGGAAGAGGAATATATCTCAAAAGCAAAAGAGATAGGGATATATGAGTATGTATTAAAGCCTTTAGATATAAAAGGATTATTAACTAAAGTAAGTGAGTATTTTGAGCAAAAGGATTAAAAGAACTCTAAAATAAGCTCTTCCATCTCTTTTGGATCGGTTACTTTATTGATAGCTTCACGAAAACTATTGGCATTATCATACCCTTTAGAATAAGTATGAAGATGTTTTCTAAACATTACCACTCCATATTCATTATAAAACTCTATCATTTTATGAAAATGCTCTAAGATAATCTTTTTTTTAAGCTCACCACTTATCTCTTCATTATTTTGTGCTATTTGATAAAAGACCCAAGGTTTCCCTACTGCACCCCGTCCTATCATAATCCCATCAGCTTTTGTATGTTCTAATACTTTTTTGGCTTTTTCAAGATCTGTAATATCCCCATTAGCAATTACTGGGATATGAACTGCTTCTTTTATGGCTGCTATTGCATCATAGTCTACAGGAGCTTTATAGGCTCCTTTTTTAGTTCGTCCATGAACTGCTATAAAATCAACCCCGCAGTCTTCTATAGCTTTTGCAATATCTACAGGGATCTTCTCATCAATACCGATTCGTACCTTTGCACTTGTATAGGTTTTATTTGAAGTCTCTTTTATAGTTTTAAGGATTTTTTGTAAACGTGGAAGATCCCCTAAAAGGTTTGATCCACTTCCATGATTAAACACTTTTGGAGCAGGGCATCCACAGTTTAGATCAATCCCTGCTATCCCATCTATCTCATTGAGCTTCTCAACTGCCAATCTCATGATATCTTCTTTGCTTCCTGAGAGTTGTACAAAGTATGGATCTTCATTTGGAGATTTAGTCAACATTTTTTTTGTTTTTTCACTATTATATGCAAGGGCATTTGAGCTGATCATCTCACTCACTGTATAATCAACTCCAAAGTTTTTGACAACAGATCGAAAAGGAAGATCGGTATAACCAGCAAGTGGAGCAAGAGCTATAACTGGTTTTGAAAAATCAAGTTTTTTCATAAAAAAGGGAAGAGTCCTTTTTTATTTATAAGAGATAGAGTCTAGTGAGTAGATATGTTTTCCACTATCTTTTAGATCAACTAAAGCTTTAAATGGAAGGTATTCATCACTAGTACTATTATCTAAGATATCCCTTACTTTATCGATCATCTCATATTCAGCTAATACATAAAGATATGCATGGATATATTCCTCTTTAGCAGAGCATAGATCTTCATAGAGTTTAATGATCTGATCTGGAGACATTTTTGATTTATAATAATTTGCTATAGCAATTAGCTGATTGTTTGTAAGGTTTACTTTTGAGATTAAATTGATAATCTGCTCATTACTCATTGCAAATTGTGGGTCTTGTTCTGAATCTTTTTTAATTAAGTTCATCACCATCCCCTCATCAAAGGTAAGCTCATCAATAAGTTTTTTTATTGTTGTAATCGATTTTGTCTCTAGTACTTTATCAAATGCTTTTTTAATGATATCTTTTGAATATTCATTTGGTTTTTTAAGAGCTTCAAGTGCAAAGTTATCATCTTGATCGATTCTATTCTTAAGATTTTGCTCCATTAACGGATTATCAACTGGAAGTTTCAGTTCTTTATTTGAAACATACTTTCCACTTCTAATAGCAAAGATCTGCTCTACAATCTTTTTGATCTTTTCATCTTCAGTACTAAAATCTTGGTTTGTAACATTTAGATCAACTTGCTTTAAAATATTGGCAATATTTTTGATCTCTTTATTTTGAAAAGTTGTTTTTGTTGGTTCATTTAAAAGTTTATTATTGAGTAGTGTTAATAAACTTTCAGAATCTTTTGTAATCGATTTAATTGTAAAATAGTTTTTGATCCCATAATAACTGATATGCAAAATGCTCATGAGTGCTAAAAAAGCAACTGGTAAAACTATCCAAGCAGCAATAGGAAGAATAAGAACAAAACCGAAAAGTTCAACTCTATAATCTCCAGATTCTAAACTAAATGCATACGCAAAAATTGCTAGAATAAGAATGATCGATCCAAAAATATATTTTTTTAGCCCCATGCTATTTCCTTTTTTATGTGGGTTTTAGTAGTTGTTGTTGTGTTCGTGAATCTCTCTACAATCTGTACAGAACTTTGCAAATGGTTTTGCTTTTAATCTTCCAATAGCGATCATCTCATCACACATATCGCAGATCCCATAGGTTCCTTTAGCGATTCTATCAAGAGCTTCTTCTATCTCTATTAGTTCTTGTTTTTGTTGGTTTACGATCACTCCTGATGTAAAGCTATCACTACTTGCTTCTGCAAAATCTAGATCATCTTTACAGTCGCAGTTATTCAATTTAGATATGTTATCTATGCTGTCTGAAATATTACTTTTTATCGTCTCTTGCCTTTGAAGTAACATCTCTTTTAATTCTTGAATTTGTTTATTTGAAGCCACTACTTACGTCCTACCTTAAAAATGTTTCGTGAGTATACCAAAGTAAAACTAAATAATTAATGATAAGAAATAACTATTTATGATAGGGGTGATTATTAAGGATTGCTAAGCCACGAAATATTTGTTCACATAAAACAATATTTGCAACTTTATGAGCCATAGTAAGATCACTTAAAGAGATCACTCTATCACATTTATTTAAAAACTCCCTATCAAATCCAAAAGCACCACCAATAAAAAAGTTAATTACAGGTTTATCACTAAGAAGTTTACTAAAAGCAAAACTATCAACTTTTTTCCCTAATACATCAAGAGCAATATTATATCCCGTATCAAGTTTTGGAATATACAGGTCGTTATAAGCTTGATGGGATTCTTTTTCTCCTAGAGATTGTGCTTTGGCAATATTTTTATTAAAAAGTGAATGTACTTCAATAGAAGCGTATTTACTTGACATTTTTGTAAATTCATTGATGATAGGTTCAAAGTGGTCATTTGACTTTTTCACGATCTGATAGATATTGATTTTACAGCTAATAATTAATCCCTTAAATTTTTTAGGGTATTATATCAAGTTTAGTTTATTAATAAAGAATAGAAGGAAAAAAGATTATAAAAAATGAGATAACAAGTATTGCTATCGGTGGTTTTGATGGAATGCATGTGGCACATCAAGAGCTTTTTAAAAAACTTGATAAGAATGGTGCTATCGTAGTGATATGTACAGGATATGCAAACCTTACGACGAAAACATATCGAGCAAGACATACAACTTTTCCATTGTTTTATTACCCTTTAGAAAATATTAGGAGTTTAAGTGGAAAAGAGTTTATTGCTCTTTTAAAAGAGGAGTTTCCTAGTTTAAAAAAGATAGTTGTGGGGTATGATTTTCATTTTGGACATAATGCACTTCATGATAGTGATGATCTTAAAGATATCTTTGATGGAGATGTGATCGTTGTGGATGAATATACTATTGATGGTTTAGCAGTTCATTCAAGAGTGATTAGAGAGCTTTTAAGAGATGGAGATATCCAAAAAGCAAATCAGTTGCTTGGGTATAACTATATGCTTCAAGGGTATTATGTGAAAGGGCAAGGGCTTGGACAAAAAGAGTTTGTCCCTACTATTAATCTTGAAGTAAGAGAGTTCTTACTTCCTAAAGAGGGGATATATGCTACAAAAACAATGATCGCAGAGCAACTTTATAACTCTGTTACCTTTATAGGAAATAGGGTAAGTACAGATGGAAACTTTGCATGTGAAACTCATCTTCTTATAGATCAAGAGTTTGAAAAACAAGATCTTCATTTGATCTCCATAGAGTTTTATGAAAAGATGAGAGATAATAAAAAATTTGATGAGTATAAATTATTAAAAGAACAGATATTAAAGGATATTGATATGGTAAAAGAATATTTTGCTAAGGATGAATTCAGTGAATAATGTAAAGAAGTTTTTAGAATCAGAGAACTTAGAAGAAGTAGAGATATTTGCTCATTTAAAATGCTCTTTAGAAGAAGCAAAAGTTTTACAATATCTTACAAAACAATATATCATGGGAAATGACAACCTCTTAGTGATAGATATTTTAGGTGAGTTTTTTGATGTAAAAAAGTTAGAACATATCGAACATATCCATCTTATTAAAAACCTTTTAGAATTAGGATGGATCGTACAAAGTAATTTTATCTCTACAAAACTAAGTGAGCTTTCAAAATTAGAGCTTATTAATACCGCTGTAAGTTTAAGCAGTGCTTTTTTAAAGCTTTTAGAAGTGGGGTCACTTGAACTTACTCTCCCTGAAGTAAAAGAGTATAGTGATCATTTAGAATACTTACAAGATCAGTTTTTTAAAATAGATCTTGCACAAAAGCTTAATATCGTTAAAAACAATTTTGATGAAAACTCACCAAATGCAAATCGTCTTCGAACAAAATTAACCCTTTTAGAAAATAGGATCAAAGAGAGAGTAGAAACTACAAAAACACCTATTATGATAGAAGACTTTTTCAAAGAGCATAAACTTGAAGAGCAAGAGCAGATGATCTTTTTAGCTCTATTAAAAGAGGAGTATGGGGGAAGTGATGATTCTATTAGAGATATGAACTCTTTGATTGCATTAGTTTCTTCAGATGATTATGAAAAGATTAAACACAGAAGTCTACTTGAAGAGAGCGGAAATCTTATCTCAAATGGTTTGATCGATTATGATGAGATGCTGACTCCTTTTGGTGGGATCAATAGAAACTTTTTTATTCCTGATAGTATTTTGTATAAAATCTCCCATCCAGTAAAAAAACAAAAACGTCAACAAAAGATCAAACTTGATATGTTGATCTCAGAACAAGAGATGTTTGAACTAATAGAGCCTAAAAAGTCTCTTGAAGATGTGGTGTTAAATGAAAAGACAAAAAAGACTTTAGAGCTTTTATTGCAACAAGTGGATAAAAAAGTAGTTGATAAACTTAAAAAATGGGGTATCAAAGATAAGAAAAAAGGGATCGATGCACGGATCATTTTTTATGGAGCAGCCGGAACAGGGAAAACAGTGACGGCATTGGCATTGGCAAAATCGCTTAAAAGACAGGTTTTAAGCTTTGATTGCAGTAAGATACTCTCCATGTATGTGGGAGAGAGTGAAAAAAATGTTCGAAAGATTTTTGATGAATATAAAGATCTTACCAATAAAACAAAAAGTGAGCCAGTGCTTTTATTAAATGAAGCAGATCAGTTTTTAAGTAATCGAGTGAGCGGACAAATTAGTGGAAGCGATAAGATGCACAATCAGATGCAAAATATTTTTTTAGAACAGATAGAAAAATTTAATGGGATATTGATAGCTACTACAAATCTTTTAGATAGTATCGATAAAGCATTTTCAAGAAGATTTAATTATAAGATCGAATTTTTAAAACCAGATGAGAGTCAAAGAGTTGAACTTTGGCAAAAGCTTCTACCTAAGAATCTTCCTTTGGAAGAGAATTTTGATATAGAAAAATTGAAAACATATCAGTTAACTGGTGGACAAATTGAGATGATCATCACAAATACGGCGTATAAACTTGCAGTAAAAGATGAGCCCCTCTTTAAAATAAGTGATTTTATTGAAGAGATAGAAAAAGAGCAAAAAGGGCAGTTTGATAAAGATAAAACGGTAGGTTTTTTTAGTTAATTGTGATAGACTTAAGTTATGGAAACTCTATCATTAGAACAGAAAATTAAAAAACTTGAAAACCTCTATAGAGATATACTTAAGAGTGATCAATGTGATATTGAAGATATCCATAAGTTAAGAAAAAAAATACGAGAACTTTTAAGTCTCATCTCTAAAGATGATCCTTTTTATAAAACTTTGAAAAAAGTGATCAAATTTACTAATGAGATTGGCTTAATGA
>CBETOJ010000087.1:0-6756 GCA_965537725.1 uncultured Campylobacterales bacterium
TATAGATGGTGGTGATTACTCTGATATTAAAAATGAAGTTGAAGCTAAAGATATTGAAAAAATAAAAGAGGATATAGAGGAGATTCAAGAAGTAGAAGAAGAGATAAGTGAACCTGAAGTTGAAGAAGTAGTTTCCAAACCTAGTGAAAATGAAACAAAACCTATGGTAGAAGAGCTTTCCGAAGAGGAAGAGATAGAAAAAGCGTATGCTAGTATCGAATCAATGAATTTTGATGAAGATATGAAACAGCAGGCAAAAGAGAAAATTCGTATTAAAATTCTTCAAGCACGACAAGAGAGAATTGCCCTTGCAAATGAACAGGAACAAAAGATGCAAGAGGAAAAGGAACTTGAACAAAAAGTTCATGAAGAGAAATTAAAAAAAGAACAAGAACTAGAAGAGTTCTGGGATTAAAAGAGGATTTTATGGTTGATGTTTTAATTGTAGGGAGTGGTGGTGCAGGTTTATGTGCTGCTCTTGAAGCAAAAAGAGATGGAAAGTCAGTTTTAGTAGTATCAAAAACCTATCCAACCCAATCGCAAACCTCCCAAGCACAAGGCGGGATCAATGGGGTTTTATTGGATAAAAATAATGGTGATAGTAAACAAGCTCATATAGATGATACAATCAAGTCAGCACATGGATTAGGGGATAATAAGAGTATTACTTACATGTGTGAAGCAGCAGCAGATACAATAAAGTGGCTTGATGATCTAGGAGTTCCTTTTAGTAGAGATGATCAAAACTTTATTGCACAACGTCCTCTTGGAGGAGCATCAAATCCAAGAGCATGTTATAGCAGTGATTATACTGGATTAAAAATACTTCATACTTTATATGACACATGTGTAAAAGAAAATATTGAGTTTTTAAATGAGCATATGCTTTTAAGTTTTCTTATTGAAGATGATACCATTAAGGGGATTTCTGCACTTGATATTGTAACGAGTGAAATTAAACAACTTTTATCAAAAAGTGTGATCGTAGCAAGTGGTGGATATGGAGCTTTGTATCATGGATTTACAACCAATTCAAATGCAACTACGGGAGATAGTGTCTCAGCCGCTCTTAGTCATGGAATAAAGTTGTCAAATATGGAATATATTCAGTTTCATCCAACGGCTTTGAAAAAAAGCTTTGTGCTTGTAAGTGAGAGTGCTAGAGGTGAGGGTGGCTATCTTGTGACAAAAGATGGAAGTCGTTTTGTAGATGAACTTCTTCCAAGGGATGTAGTTGCACGTGCTATCTTAGAAAAGATGCAAGAGGGGGAAGAGGTGTATCTAGATCTTAGGCACCTTGGACTTGAAAAAATTAAAAAAGCAATGCCTCAAGAGTATGATCTCGCTTTAGAGTTTGCAAAAAAAAGACTTGATACTGATCTTGTGCCTATTATGCCAGCAGCACACTATACTATGGGTGGAATCGATACAGATATGTATGGAAGAACCTCTATTAAAAATCTTTATGCAGTTGGTGAGTGTTCATCAAACGGGGTACATGGAGCGAATAGATTAGGTGGAAACTCTTTATTAGAGATAGTTACTTTTGGTAGACTTGTAGGGCAAACTGCTTCAAAAGAGTGTGATGAAATTGAAGTAGTTGAAAAAGAGTACGGGGAGTATTTAGAAGATATCAAAAAGATTGAAGAGTTACTTGCTTTACCAAATGAGATAGATTTTTATTTTATTAGAAAACTTTTAGGAGTGGAATTTTATAAAAATGTAGGGCTTTTTAGAACAAAAGAAAAACTTGAAGTGACTCTCAAAAAAGTAAGAGAGTGGAAAGCAGAGCTTCCTAAAATGGGAGTAACAGATAAATCAAAAAGCTATAATACCAATTTAAAAGAGTTTATAGAGTTTATAAATACTCTTGATCTTGCTGAGGTTGTGATCTTAAGTGCAATGGCTAGAGAAGAAAGTCGCGGTGCTCATTATAGAAGTGACTTCCCAAAAGAGCTTGAAAGTTTTGCAAAAAAATCAGTGATCAAAACAGATGAACAGTTAAGTGTGGAGTTTGTATGAAATTAAAAATATGTGATAAAGAGTATTTAATAGATGATAATAGGGTCAAAAGAGATAGTTTACTCTCTATTTTAAATTACATTAAAGCAAAGCTTGATAATACTTTAAGTTTTCGAAGTGGATGTAGAAGTGGAGTGTGTGGAAGTTGTGCTGTTCGAGTTAATGGGGTAGAAAAATTAGCCTGTAAAACCCATCTTAATGATGGAGATGTGATCGAACCTTTAAAAAATGCTGAGGTTTTAAAAGACCTTGTCGTAGATATCTCTTCACAAAAAACTTGTATTAGTAACTCTTCTGCTTACTTAAAAGAAAAAAGTGATGTAGTGATCACTCCAGAAGATGAAAAAAGTATTGATCTTCAAAGTAACTGTATTTTATGTAATAGTTGCTATAGTTCTTGCCCAGTGTTTGAAGTAAATAAAGAGTTTTTAGGTCCTTTTGCCTTAACAAGAGTCTATCGATATGTAAATGATAAAAAAGAGAATAATAGTACAGCAAAAATTGATACAATACAAAACAATGGAGTGTGGGATTGTACCCTATGTGGAAACTGTAATATGGTATGCCCGCAACATATTGATATAAAAAATGATATAATGATGCTTCGAAACATTTCAGCTCAGAGTGGATATAGTGATCCAAACTTTAGTAGTGGTGGCTTTGACTCAAATACAGATTTTTTAGGGACACCAGACTTCGGCTTTAACCCGAATCAATTTTAAGGATAAAAATGATCGATAGTAATGATAAAAATATAAGAATACTTTATGTGGATGATAGTGGAACAACTAGAGAGATGATTGAAAGCTTTTTATTACAACTTGGATATTTAAGTATTCAAGGTGCAGTAGATGGTATCGATGCTCTTGAAAAGATTGATGAAGCTGAAGATGAGTTTGATTTTATTATTACTGATATCAATATGCCAAATATGGATGGGATCACCTTTATTCAAAGATTAAGAGAAAAACTAGATTATGCAGTTACTCCTATCATGGTTCTCTCAACTGAATGGACAAAAGAGATGAAGCAACAAGGAAAACAAGCAGGTGCAACCTCTTGGATCGTAAAGCCTTTTGATCTTCAGCTTATTAGTATGGGAATTAAACAAACTATTGAAAAAGTAAATCAAGAATAAACTCTTTTAAAGAAACTAACCCAAAACTTTTGTTAGAATACGGAAAAATCAATAACAAAATAAGGATAGAGAGATATGGCAGTAACAAGATTTGCACCAAGTCCAACGGGATACTTACACATTGGAGGGCTTCGTACTGCACTTTATAGCTATTTGTGGGCGAAAAAAACAGGTGGTGAATTTAAACTAAGAATCGAAGATACTGATCAAGCACGAAATAGTGAAGATGCAGTAAAAGCTATTTTAGAAGCATTTGAGTGGGTTGGTATGCCGAGTGATTGTGATATAGAGTATCAGTCACGTAGAACAGATATCTATAAAAAATATATTGATCAACTTCTTGAAGAGGGAAAAGCTTATAGATGCTATATGAGTAGAGAGGAACTTGATGCTCTTAGAGCAAAACAAGAAGCTGCAAAACAAACTCCAAGATATGATGGTACATGGAGACCAGAAGAGGGGAAAACACTTCCTTCAATCCCACAAGATATAGAACCAGTTATTAGAATAAAAGCTCCAAAAGAGGGAACAATTGAGTTTGAAGATGGAGTAAAAGGTGCTATGAAGTTTGAAGCAAATCAAGTGGATGACTTTGTAATTGCACGTGCAAATGGGATGCCTATTTATAATTTTGTTGTTGCTATTGATGATGCATTGATGGGGATGACAGATGTTTTAAGAGGGGATGATCACCTTTCAAATACTCCAAAACAGATCGTAATTTATAATGCTTTAGGGTTTGATGTACCAAAATTTTATCATATCCCAATGATCAATAATCCACAAGGGAAAAAGCTTTCAAAACGTGATGGTGCAATGGATGTGATGCAGTATAAAAGAGATGGATATCTTCCTGAGGCTCTTTTAAACTTCCTTGTACGTCTAGGATGGTCAAATGGGGATCAAGAGATTTTTTCAATGGAAGAGATGCTTGAACTTTTTGATCCAAATAATATCAATAAATCAGCTTCTGCGTATAATGAAGAGAAATTAAATTGGCTCAATGCTCATTATATTAAAAACGTACCAAATTCAAGACTTATCGAAGAGTTGAAATTCTATGAATGTGAGATCCATGGGCATGATAAAAAAGAGATGCTTCTTGATTTTTGTAAAGAAAGAGCGAATACCTTAGTTGATCTAAAAAATGCAATAGAAAATATTTTAAATGTACCAAAGAGTTATGAAAATAAAGGGGTAAAGAAGTTTATTAAAGAGGGAACTTTAGATATGCTTCAATCTTATATCGAGGTGCTTGAAGTAAATAAAGATCTTCATACACCTGTTGATATTGAAGCGATTACAAAACCATTTATTGAATCAAATGGATTGAAATTTCCTCAACTGTTTCAACCAATAAGAATAGCTCTAACTGGTGGAACACAAGCACCTTCTGTATATGATATCATTACAGTTTTAGGAGTAGAAGAGTCTATCAAAAGACTACAAAAGGCAATGGAAGTAAACTTTGGTAAAGGAGAAGACTCATGATAACTATCTGGCATAATGTAAGATGTGGAAAAAGTAGAGACTCTAAAAACCTTTTAGATGAGATGGGATTAGAGTTTGAAGTCTTCGAATATCTCAAAAATGAGTTTACAGCTGCTGATATAAAAGATCTTATGAAAAAGCTTGGAATTTCTGATGTTAGAGAAATGCTTCGAACAAAAGAGAAAGAATATAAAGAGCTAAATATCAAAGATGAATCTAAAAGTGAAGATGAGATCATCGATCTAGTAGTCAAAAATCCAAAATTAGTAGAGCGACCTATAGTAATAAAAGGTGATCGTGCTGCAATTGGACGACCGATAGAAAATGTAAAAGAGCTTTTAGGATAATTATGGCTAAGAAATATTTTTTAAAAAAAGTATCAGATTATGCAGTAGTTGGAGGACTTGGAGCCTCACTTGCTTTTGGACTTACAGGGTGTGAAGATAAAAATGCCAATGGTTCAAACTATGGTTCAGGTGGTGGAGTCACAGAGGCTGCTCAAAAACAAGGGGCTTTTGTAATCATTGAAAAGACTTCAACAGGAAGTTATCAAATAGTAGATGAGTTTCCAAGTACTAATACAACGATTGTTTTAAGAGAAAATGGAAAAGAAAGAATCCTTTCTAAAGCAGAGATTGATGCTTTAGTACAACAAGAAGCCCAAAAAATAGATAATGGAACTTCAAATCTTACAAACTCTAATGGAATGGGTGGAATGGGTCTTGGAGAAGCTTTACTTGCAAGTGCAGCAGGAGCCATTATTGGAAGTTTTATAGGAAACAAACTTTTTGGAAATCAAAATTATCAACAAAATAGACGAACTAGCTATAAAAATCCTAGTACCTATTCAAGAAGTGTAGATAGCTTTAATAAAGCAAAAAGTGCATCAACTTCTAAAAGTACTTCAAGCTCTACAAAAAAATCAGGTTTTTTTGGAAGCTCTCAAAAAAGTACTTCAAGTTCAAGATTTGGTGGATAGATGAGATTAAAAAAACTACAACCCTTAACAGATGAGTATCTAAGCTCTATAGGATTTACATGGCATACTGATAGTGATAAGTCTTCTTATATTGCTGATGAGGTAGTAAGTGTAAGTGGAAGTGAAGTAGAAGCTTTTTATGAAGCTACAAATGAGCTTTATGATATGTATTGTGAAGCGGCAGAATATGTGATTGAAAATGATCTTTTCCATGAACTTAATATCCCTTTTAATCTAGTAGAACTTATCAAAGAATCGTGGGAAAATGATGTACATTGGCATCTTTATGGGCGATTTGATTTAGCTGGTGGACTTGATGGAAAGCCTATAAAGCTGATTGAATTTAATGCAGATACCCCAACAGCTCTTTATGAGAGTGCAATCATCCAGTGGGCTTTACTAAAGCTAAATAAGCTAGATGAATCAAGTCAATTTAACTCTTTATATGAAGCAATCAAGGATAACTTTAAAAGGTTTATCACCCTTGATACAGAGGTTGAAAAGTTTGAAGAGTATTATAAAGATTTAAATTGGAAGATTTTATTTTCTTCAGTTGAAGGAAATGATGAAGAGGAACATACTACAAAACTTTTAGAACATATTGCAAGTGAAGCAGGCTATCAAACAGCATTTGAATATATTGATAAAGTAGAGTTTAGTGATGAGGGGATCAGCAAAGATGGTGAACTGTATGAGTTTTGGTTTAAACTTATCCCTTGGGAAGATATTGCTATAGATGAGGGTGAGTTAGCAGTAATCTTAACTGATATCATTAAAAATCAAAAAGGGATCATTGTTAATCCAGCCTATACCCTACTTTTTCAAAGTAAAGGGATATTAAAAATCCTTTGGGATCTTTATCCTGAACATCCATTATTACTTGAAACATCGTTTGAGCCTCTAGAAAATACAAAACAAGTTGAAAAACCATGTTTTGGAAGAGAGGGTGCAAATGTAGCTATTGTTAATAGCGATAACTCACTTGAGTTTAAAACAGATGGGGTATATGATAACTTTAAGATGGTATATCAAGAGTATTATGAGTTTAATCAAGATAGTGAAGGAAACTTTTATCAAGCAGGGGTATTTTATGCCTATGAAGCATGTGCTATGGGCTTTCGAAAAG
>CBETOJ010000088.1:0-6691 GCA_965537725.1 uncultured Campylobacterales bacterium
TATAGGTGTATTTAAATCACTAGAACCTGCAATTCCTAGATTAATAGCTTTTGATATAGTATAATGATCAAATATATACGATAAGTTTTTTATTGTATTTTCTTTTCCAACTCCTCCAATAAGAACTAAAAGTTTTTCATTGGAGTATATTTTGGGATTTGAGTTTGTTTTTTGTAGTTTATATTTTTCTATGATACTTTGTGCTTCACATTGTAAAGCTGTATGGATAAGTATCATAGATTAAAGTATTTTGCTTCTTTATTTGGTACTACTATTGCTACAGTAGATTGTTCTGGATGGATTTGATAGGTTTCACTCAGTTCTACACCATAGCTTTCAGGTTTTAATAGATCAAATATAGTTCTATTTTGTGCGAGATCAGGACATGAAGTATATCCAGGAGAGTATCTACATCCTTGGTAGTTTTTCATTCGTACATCTTTTAAGATAGGTTTTTCATCATCAACAATATTTAGATCCATTCTTATTTGTTTGTGGACTATTTCTGCAACAGCTTCTGCTAGTTCAACTCCAAGTCCATGTATTTGGTAGTATCTATTAAACTTACCTTTATCATAGATATCTTTCTCAAAGTCTGTTATTTTAAGTCCTGAAGAAGCGAAACTAAATCCTACTACATCAAACTCATCAGCTTTAAAATAATCTGTGATCGATCTATGGGGAGCTTTCCCTTGTCTTGGAAAATCAAAAGTAGCTATGATATTTTTTCTTTCATCATCATAGATCTCTAAAATAGTATCATTTGCTTTACAAGGGAAGTATCCATAGAGTGCAATAGGCTCAAAGATCCCTTTAGATAAAAACTCCTCTTTTAGATCCTCATATAATGGTTTTACTACATCTTCCTCATGAGCTTTAAAGTCCTCAGGAGACTGTTTTCCTTTTTTATATCCCCAGCGTTGTCTAAATAAAACTCTATGGTTTATCCATTCAAATGCAAGTTCTTTATTAAACATATTACTTATATCTCGAACTCCCCAAAATGGTGGATTAAAATTATGATTATTTGCTAAAAGTTCTGGAGTATGAAGATCAGGATTAAACTCTACTTTTTCCTCTTTTTTGATAGTCTCATCTATAGTTACTAGATCAGCAGCCATAGCTGTATCGATATCTCCACCTTTTTCTATTCTTTGCATCGCTACAACACCATCAAAGGCATCTCTTGCATAAAAGATAGGACCTTTATAAATAGGTCTACAAAAATCATCTATAAAGGCTTTTGTAAGTGCTGCACCTCCAAGAAGAACAGGGATATCAATATTTTGAGCTTCAAGTTCTTCTAGATTTGCTTTCATCTCATTGGTTGATTTTACAAGAAGTCCACTCATCCCAATAGCATCAGCATTATGCTCTTTTGCAGATTCTATAAATTCCTGAATACCTGCTTTTATCCCGATATTTACCACTTTAAATCCATTGTTTGAGAGGATAATATCTACTAGGTTTTTTCCAACATCATGAACATCACCTTTTACAGTACCAAGTACTAGTGTTGTTTCTGTTGCTTTTTCTATTTTTGGTAAGTATGGATTAAGCTGATCTACAGTTGCTTTCATCGTTTCTGCACTTTGTAGTACAAAAGGAAGCTGCATGATTCCAGCTCCAAAAAGCTCACCGATCTCTTTCATTCCCTCAATGAGCCATTCATTTACTATGACATCTGCGTTGATATTATCTTTAAGCTCCATTGCTAGAGGGATAAGTCTCTCTTTATCTCCATCTTTTAAAAGCTGGATCACTTTTTCTTGATCTGAGAGTTTTTGAAACTCTTCATCAGTTTGCTCTTCTAATTTTTCAACATTAGAAAAATGCTCAATAAAAGCAAAAAGTGGATCGCCCTCATCTCTTTTATTAAATAGAAGATCTTCACAAGCTTTTAAATCCTCATCGCTCATTTTATTAATTGGAACGAGGTGTTTTACGTTGACAATAGCTGAGCTTAGTCCTGCTTCAACACAGTGGTGTAAAAATACACTATTAAGATAGACTCTTGCGTCTTTATCAAGTCCAAAAGAGATATTTGAAAGTCCTAGAGTGGTACTTACTTCAGGGTGCATAGTAGTGAATTCTCTTATTGCTTCAATAGTTTCAATTCCAGCAGTAAAATACTCTTCATCTCCACTTCCGATAGTAAATACAAGCATATCAAATACTAAATCTTCAGGGCTTAATCCATGAACATTAACTGCTCTTTGATAGATTCTCTCAGCTATTCGTACTTTATCCTCTTTTGTTTTTGCCATCGCAATTTCATCAATTACAAGACAAACTAAAGAGGCTCCATATTTTTTCGCTAGTTGACAGATCTCATCAAATTTTTCTTCACCATCCTCTAAGTTAACTGAATTGATGATAGGTTTTCCACCGATTAGTTTGAGTGCCTTTTCAAGGGCAGGTATCTGAGTAGAATCAGGCATAAGTGGTAGATTGATCTTTTGTGTGTATCTTGAAACCACTTCATCCATATCTTTTGTTTCATCACGACCTGCAAATCCTACGCTTACATCAATGACATGAGCGCCTGCTCGAACTTGTTGTTGTCCAACTGTTAAAGTTCCTTCATAGTCTTCAGCTTTAAGTAATTCTCTAAAAGCTTTTGAACCAGTAGCATTACTTCTCTCACCTATTAAAAGTGGAGCAGGATTTTGTTTAAGTTCTACACTATTAAAAAGTGAAGCTAAAGAGGTAGGGTGGTTACCTGTAGGAATTTTAGGAGTAATATTTAGGGTAGCATCATGTAATGCTTTAATATGTTGAGGAGTTGTTCCACAGCATCCTCCTAAAAAGCTTACTCCATCAAACTCTAGAAAGCTTTTTTGTAAAGAGGCAAATTCATCTGGCCCCATAGGATAAAAAGTATATCCCCCTTTATTTTGTGGAAGCCCTGCATTTGCATGGATAGAGAGGTATTTATTACTTGTTTCACTTAATATTTCAAGATGTTTTTTTACTTGTTCTGGTCCTGTTCCACAGTTGAATCCTAAGGAGAGAATATCAAAAGGTTCCATAATAGTAGCAATAGTACTAGCATCAGTTCCTATAAGCATAGTGCCACTAAGTTCAATAGTAGCTGAAACCATAATTGGAATATTTGGTGCAGTATCTTGCAAGGCATGAAGGGCTGCTTTTATTTGCAGTGGATCTTGACAGGTTTCTAGTAAGAAGATATCTGTTCCTCCATCTACTAAACCTTTTGCCATAGTGCAGTATCCACTATAGATCTCATCATAGGAGATATGTCCAAGGCTTGGAAGTTTTGTTCCAGGTCCTATAGAGGCTAATACAAATCTTGGTTTTTCAGCAGTAGTGTACTTTTCACATATTTTTTTTACATGCTCACAGCCTAATCGGCTAAGTTCATAACTCATATCGCCCAAGCCGTATTCATCTAAAACCCAAGGCATTGAGCCAAAGGTATTTGTTTTGATAAGATCAGCTCCAGCCATAGCATAAGCATTGTGAATCTTTTCTAAGATCTTTGGGGCAGTTTTATTTAAAAGTTCATTACACCCCTCTTGGTTTTCCCCTTTAGGATCGATCCATGCCTCATCAGGCACACCATAAGTTTGAAGTTGTGTTCCCATTGCGCCATCTATAATAAGAGGGTGTTTTTGTATTAATTGTAATATTTGTTCTTTGATACTCATATATTAACTTGTAAACCTTACTAATACCATTCCAGCAAATTTTTTATTTTTATAATATTCAACTCTATAAGTTGAGCCAACTTTATCTATAGAGAAACGTTTGATAAGTTTAGATCTATCGATCGTAACATTTGTTTCATCTTGTTTTCCGTTGGTAAAACCAATAACGTTTATTCTATAATCTTTTATTGGGTGTACTAAAAAGTTATCTTTTACATCGATAACTGAGCCAAGCTCCAGATCTTGTATCGTTGAATCAACTGTAAATTTTACTGTAGTTTTTTCAGGCTCTAAGGGGATATAATCTGGACTTAGAGTAGAAAGCCTTCTATTTCCATAATAGATGATATACTCATCATGTTTTTTCACAATACTAATAAGTGGATTGCTAGGTGTAAAATTGATTGTTCCATTTGTATTTACAGGAAAATAGTTTAAAAAACTTCGCACTTGTGAAAGAGGTAAATTGATCTTCCCATTATATAAAGATATCTCCACATCATTATCTATAATATTTTTGATCACTTGATCATTCATATTAAATTTACGCTCAAACTCTATCCCCATAATTTCCATGTATTTCTCTAAAGCTAAAAGATGATAATAAGTTCTTTGATGAGTTGGTAATGATTTACTTGCTTCATTTCCAAAAGCAGCTTTTCCTTGATTGATGGCATAATATGTTAAAGTTTTTTCCATCTCTTTATCACCTTCACTTGTTCGTGTATTATGAAGATGATATCTGTGCTCTTTTCGTATGAGATTTTTATTGATGTGTTTAACTATTTTATCTGAGATATTATATAAATCACCATAATATGGTACATCTAAAGAAGCTTGATCGATGATTGAACACTGTCCCCATCTATAAGGAGAGTGAAGTTTATCTTCATATTGTGGTCTATAGTAACCACTTCCATCATGAAGATTAATGATCATTTTTACTTTATCATCTTTTATGTAGTTTTTTATTCTAGTGACTGTTTTATAATCAGGATCATTCTTAGAAATAGTTGCAAACTTCCTATTCATATCTCCATAAGGACCTCTACTTCTTTTGATGATACTATAAAAATTGAGGTTTGGCACGATCCAAACAGCTCCTTTTTTAATATTATAATGAGTAGCAACAAGTGACGCAGCCATAAAGCCACCTGGTTCATCCCCTTGGATCCCCCCTACTATTAAAAGAGTATTGTCACTCTCATGACCTTTTTTAATAATATTAAAATCGAATTTATCAGGATCATTTTTTGTAACAGTTTGGCTCTCTCTTTTAATAACTTGCTTTGGATAATATTTAGGTGTTTGTTCTTTTTTTATTAATGATACTAGCTGTTCTGAGTTGTCATGTTGTTTTTGTGTGATGGGTTTAGTGCCATTTGAGGATTGTTCCAAAGAACCTTCCAAACTATGTTCTTCAAATCCTGATATCTCTATAGTCTGTTTCTTTTTTGTATCTTTTTCTTTTTGTATGGTTGTTTCTTCTTGAGATTTTATTGAACTTAGAGATGGCTCGTTTTTTTCATTACATCCTGTAATAAAAAGTATTATGCTAATAAAAAGTATTGATTGAACTGTATGCACTAAATGACCTTTACATGCCAAGGTTCAAATCTTACCCCGTCTTTATTATTGAGTGTATATCTAATTGTAACATAGTTTAATTTTTGCATTTTTGCAAACTCCTCTGTTCGTGCAAATTCTTCTGTAAAGTTTTTATTTCCCCACCCTTTTTTACCCACATCAAAATCACTAATTGCATGGTAAGTGTATGCAGGTGGTGCTATGATCGAAGATGCTTCACTTAGGTTTCCATTTAATTGAAGGAGTTTTGAACTGTATAAACTTAATTGTTTTACAACACTTCGTACCCCAGAAGTTAAAATAATATTATCTCCAATATCTTTGAGTATTCTTTGATAATCAGCTAAAGGTTTTCCCTTATAGATATAGTGTCCTGAATAAAGGATTTTTTCTAGGTCTTTTTCATTAATAGTTTCTGTCATAGAACTTACCGTTTTTTTACCATAAAAACCAAATTGTGATGGATCTGAATAAAAAAGCTTTTCAATAAGTTGTTTTTCTTCTTTTGTAAATTCTTCAACCTTTGAATAGTTTCTTGCATAGTAAAATGCTGTATCTAAAGAGATAAAGTTAAAGTTTGCATATCCTACAAATCTTCGTAAACGGTTAAGCCTATTATTTAAACTTTGAAGAGTTTGAAGATCTTTTATATGGAGATTGGTTTGACTCCCAAGCTTTATAAAGTCTTTTGCAAATACTGGTGACAGTGTTGTTAGTAAAAGGAAATTTCTTCTATTCATAATCGCGATTATAACTTAACTTAGCTTTAATTTTATGCTCTCTAGAAATTTTTTTGTATCTTTTAGAGTTAAATTAGACTCTCTTTGTTTAGTTCCCCAAGTAGGTTCAGGAAAATATTCATCCTCTTTAAAACGTGCTTGGATATGAAAATGAACATGTGGAAGATAGTTTCCAAAAGAAGCGATATTGATCTTATCAGGCTCAAAATACTCTAGCATCTCACGCTCAATAATATCTACAGCTCTTAATATTTCAAGCTTTGTGTTTTGATCACATTGGCTAAACTCTTTATATGGTTTTTGTGAGAAGATCTTCAACCAAGGGATTTCAAAAGGTTCCTCTTCTATTCTTATAAATTCATTTTCATAGATAATATTTGCCATCTTAAACAACCATTTTTACTTTTTCGTGAGTTGAAAAAGAATGAAAGACGTTTTTTCTATCTTCTTCACTCTCAACTATCATTTCTATAGTATGACTCTCAAACTTTCCTTTTGAGCTTTTTTTTGAAGGGCTTAATTTATGTTCTCTATCCTCCAAGACATCATTTACAATATGCTTTATTTTATGTTCACATCGTATCACAACTTTATATTTCCAGTTGCATGGATATTCTAATTCTAGTTGATGTTGATTTAAATCTATCATAAAGTATATAACTCCTAAATATTTTTTAATTTATATATTATTAT
>CBETOJ010000089.1:0-6617 GCA_965537725.1 uncultured Campylobacterales bacterium
CTTTCTGGGGAATAAAGTGGGATGTACAAGTGGGTTTTTCAGGGCTGACTAAGTATAATAATTTTTGTTAAATGGGAAAGTAACTTTTCTTTTAGAAGAAAAGTTAAAGTTTAGAGTTGTTTTTGTATCCAGTTATGAAGATCTTTTACAAATCGATTAGAGATGTTATTTAAAGCTTTTACAGAACCAACTGCATTATTTTCATCACACTTTTCTTTATATTCAAACCTTTTCGTAAATACATTTTTATAATCTACTAGATAAACTCTTATATCAAGTTTTGCATAGGAAGTGCTATTTTCAAAAACTTGTCCAAAACTATCAAGTTCACTAATTATTTTATAGCTTGTGTTGATATTAAGTTTAGAACTAGTGATATATTTGTATTGATCTGTGGAGTTTAAATATTGTACCAGCATATTTTGTAGGAGTTTAGTTGGGGTATCACTCCATTTATTTAATGCATAGGTTTCATTTTGATAGTTTTGTTTTAGGTAAGAGATAAGTTTTGAATTTACACTATTTAAAGCTTTTGGTTCGGTGATCTCTATAGAGTATTCTTTTGTATTTTGGTCTTTTGCTTTTAGATCACTTTTTTCTAGAGAGATTGTATAGGTTGTAAAAGCTGGGAGTTCTTGGGTGACAGAAACACATCCACTCAATATAAAGCTAATAAGTATAAAAACTAAAGTATGTAATCTATTCATCTATATGCTCCTGTGGTCCATATTTTACTCCTCTTGTTTTAAATATCATATCTCCACCATTTTCATTCAGAGTATCAAGAGTTGAATTGACTTTTTCTAAAGTGGTATCGATATTTGTGATCACATTTTCTATCCCTGAGCTCTCTTGTAGAGTTTTACTTGTAAGAGCTAAAAGTTTTTTAATATCTTCGTTGAGTAAGATTTTGATCTGCAAAGCTAAATCTGTCCATTCTTCTGTTACAGTATCAACTCCTTTGAGTGTATTTGGAGCATTTTTTTCTAAAAGAGTATTAAGGTGTGTGATCGTTGTATTAAGATTATCAAATAAAGGCTCAATTGAATTAGTACTATCTTGTACATTATGAAGAATCTGATTAATCTTTTTTATATTTTCAGGGTTTAAAAGCATATTCACATTATTAAGAGTTTTATTAATATTTTTAGTGATATCTTCAGCCTCACTGGTAAGGGTATCTAAAAAAGAATCTTGTAAAGGAATAATGATAAAACTATCCTCTTTTGGAATAAGGGAGGTTGCACTATCAGTTCCCCCATCTATCTCTATATATTTATTTCCAGTGATCCCTTGTGATTGAATAGTTGCATAACTATTTTCTTTGATAACTTTTGGATTAGTGACCTTTAAAATAATCTCTATATTCTCAGTATTATT
The DNA here is from genome assembly GCA_965537725.1 of uncultured Campylobacterales bacterium. Classification (GTDB taxonomy): domain Bacteria; phylum Campylobacterota; class Campylobacteria; order Campylobacterales; family Arcobacteraceae; genus JAIOSF01. The sequence continues at coordinate 1,381 of CBETOJ010000089.1, forward strand.
AGGATCAATATCTATAGCATCAATAGTTCCTATAGTTAACCCTTTGTATTCTACAAAAGAGTTTACTTTAAGTCCACCTACACTCGAGGTGCTATAAAGTCTATATTCATATTTTTTTTGCTCTTCAAATGTATATCTTGCTTGCCATAAGATAAACATCACCATAGCAACACTAAAGAGAACTAAAAAAAGACCAACAATTGTATAACGTGCTTTATTTTCCAACTCTATTACCTTTGAATTTTTAAAAACTTATCAATTATATCATTATTTTTATTTAAAGCATCATTGAAGTCTCCAGTCATTAGAAGGTCACCTTTATATATGATGCAAAACCTATCTAGAACAGATTTTATAGTATTAAGCTCATGGGTGATTACTACAACAGTGATATCAAGCATATCTCGAAGTTCTAATATGAGATTATCAAAAGCTTTAGCACTTACTGGATCTAGTCCTGAAGTTGGTTCATCTAAAAATAGAATTTTTGGATCAAGTGCCAAACTTCTAGCAATTGCCACACGTTTTTTCATTCCACCACTAAGCTCTTCAGGATAAAGTCTTCCCACATCAGGATCAAGTCCTACCATTTTTAGTTTTGTATAGGCAATATCATCAATTAAACTTTGTGGTAATTTACTATTCTCTTTCAATAAAAACCCGATATTTTCTAATACATTCAGAGAAGAAAAAAGCGCTCCAAATTGAAAAAGGATTCCCCATTGTTTTTTTATCAGATCACGCTCTTTATATTTTAGTTTTGAGATATTATATCCTAAGATATCGATCTCCCCTTTTTGGATAGGATCTAACATGATCATTTGTCGAAGTAGTGTGGTTTTTCCACTCCCACTCCCTCCTAGTATTCCATAGATCTCCCCTTGTTCAATTTCTAAAGAGATATTATCATGGACAACTTTTTTGCCAAAGGAGGTAGAAAGATTATTTACTTTTATCATCTTAAAACCCTAATTCAATAGAAAGAAGTGAGATAATTGCATTAATTATAATAAGCCAAAAAATAGAATCTACAACTGCTTTTGTTGTATATCTTCCAATATCTGTCCCTTTTTGTACCTGCATCCCTCTATAGCATCCAATGATCGCAATAAGAAGTCCAAAAAGAGGAGCTTTTAAAACTCCTAAAAGGATATGTCGTATCTCCATATATTCATAAACTCTATCGATGAATTGTGAAAAGGGAATCCCAAGATGGATTTTTACGATAACCATCTCTCCAAGCATTGCCGCCATATCCGCAAAGAAAACAATTAAAGGCATCACAATAATAAGAGCTACAATTCTTGGGATAAATAAAAAGTGATCCACTTCTAAGCCCATGGTTTTCATAGCACTTACTTCTTCAGTGATCTTCATGGTTCCAATTTGCGCAGTAAAGGAAGAAGCACTACGACCTGCTACAATAACAGCAGCTAAAAAAGGAGCTAGTTCTCGAAACATAGCCATGGTAGACATCTCAATAACAATAATAGATGCCCCAAAACCTGCAAGCTGTTCTGCTCCTTGATAGGCTGTTACAAACCCTACAAGAAAAAGAGCAAGAGCTGTAATGGGAAGGATTTGAATTGCTGCTATATCCATCTGAGCAATAGTCGCTTTAAGTCTAATCTTACTAGGATGTTTTAATGAGTATAAGAACATAATAAAAACTTTTCCTATAAAAGTAAGGAAATTCTTAGTAGATTCAAAATATGAAGATGTACTCTCACCAACCTCATATAAAAAGGTTTTATCTGATTTTACTGGTGTATAGTCTTTATGAGTATAGTTTTCTTCATACAGTTCTAACATACTTTGGTGTTTTTCAGAGATGTTTTCTATTTTTACTTCAATATTTTGATGTTTAAGAAGATTAAGATATCGGATAACTAAAACCATACCAGAAGAGTCTATTTTTTTTAATTCAGAAAAATCAAATACTACTTCACTATTAAGGTGCTGTGATTGATTGAAAAAGTTTTCAAGATCACGGATATGATTTTCTAATGTATGGTATTCCCATTCACTTTTTAAGTAAAATCTATTTGTAGAAATCTTTAACACCTTTTTGAGTAGTTTCTATATAGTAGTATATTCTAAGATTACTTAATTATAATACGATTAATAAAGATTATTCAAGGTAAACAATGAAATATGATGTAATAGTTGTTGGTGGTGGTCATGCAGGGATCGAAGCATCACTAGCAAGTGCAAGGATGGGTAAAAAAACCTTACTTATTACTATGCTTGTAGAACAAATTGGAGCAGCAAGTTGTAATCCAGCTATTGGTGGACTTGCTAAAGGGCATTTGGTACGAGAAGTAGATGCTCTTGGTGGAGAGATGGGATTATGTACGGATGCTACTGGGATCCAATTTAGAATCCTCAATGCAAGTAAAGGTGCAGCTGTTCAAGGGAGCCGTGCTCAAATAGATATGGATGCATATCGTGAATATATGAGAAATGTCACTCTCAATACTCCAAATCTAGACGTTTATCAAGATGAGGTAAGTGCACTAAAAGTAGAAGCTATGGAAGATAGCTTAGAAGTTTTTGGGGTAACCACTAAACTTGGTGAAGAGTTTGAAGCACACAAAGTGATTCTTACCACTGGAACTTTTATGAAAGGGCTTATCCATATAGGAGAAAACCAATATCCAGCAGGAAGAGCTTGGGAGCTTCCATCAAGTACTTTATCTGATCAGTTAAAGATCTTAGGATTAAATGTAGGGCGACTTAAAACTGGAACACCAGCACGTATCAATAAAAACTCAATAGATTTTAGTGAGATGGAAGTGCATGATGGGGATGAAAATCCAAAACCATTTAGTTTTCGAACGAATAAACAAGAGTTCAATCCTACCCAGCTGCCATGTTATGTAACCTATACAAATATTGATACCCACGATATTATTCGAACAAACTTTGATAGAGCACCACTTTTTACTGGGCAGATTGAAGGGACGGGACCTAGATATTGTCCAAGTATTGAAGATAAAGTGAATAGATTTAGTGAAAGAGATCGACATCAGCTATTTTTAGAACCTCAAACTATTCGAGCAGAAGAGTATTATATCAATGGCTTAAGTTCATCTCTTCCAATAGATGTGCAAAAAGAGAAGATCCACTCAATCAAAGGGCTTGAAAATGCAAAAGTGGTACGATATGCTTATGCGATAGAGTATGATTATATAGACCCGACTGAACTAAAACATACACTTGAGACAAAAAAAGTAAGAAACCTTTATCTTGCAGGACAGATCAATGCAACTACAGGATATGAAGAAGCAGCAGCTCAAGGACTAATGGCAGGGATTAATGCAGTACTTTCACTTGATGATAAAGAGCCATTAGTATTAAGACGTGATGAAAGCTATATTGGGGTACTTATCGATGATCTAGTTACTAAAGGGACGAATGAGCCATATCGTATGTTTACAAGTAGAGCTGAGTATAGACTTCTTTTAAGAGAAGAGAGTGCTGATCTTCGTCTTATGGAGTATGGATACGATATAGGACTTGTAGATGAAGAGACGTATCAAAAGATGCAATTAAAGAAAAAAACTCTTGAAGATGCAGTAGAATTTATGTCAAATGAATGGTTTACTCCAAAAAAAGAAAACCTAGCACTTTTAGAAGAGCTTGGAGAAGATAAGATTGCTGATAGAACTTTACTTATTGATGTAGTTGGAAGAAATACTATTACAAGTGAAAAGTTTGATAGACTAGTGCCATCTTTAGCTGATCTTGGTGATTACTTAAAAGAGCAAGTGATCACCGAAGCAAAATATTTTAGATATGTGCAAAAACAAGCAAAACAGATAGAGAAGATGAAAAAGATGCTAGATCTAAAGATCCCTGAAGATTTTAACTATGATGGTTTACCAGGGCTTTCTATAGAAGTGATAGAAAAGCTTAAAACACATAAACCACCAACTCTATTTAATGCAAGTCAAATTTCTGGAGTGACTCCAAGTGCTGTGGATATTTTACATTTAAATATTGATATGAAAAAGAAGAAATAATATAATAGACTAATGGTAAAACAAGTTAATAATCAAATTGTTTCATATGGTGAGAATAAAGTCGACTTTACTTTTATAGATTTATTTGCAGGGATTGGTGGATTTCATATTGCACTTGAAGCACTTGGTGGTAAATGTGTATTTGCGTCAGAAATTGATGAACATGCTAGAAAGACATATGAACATAACTTCAAAAAATTAAATCCTGAATTATTTTCAAAAGGTTTGTTCAACAAAGATATTAAAACAATAATGCCTCAAGAGATACCCGATTTTGATATTCTTTGTGCTGGATTTCCTTGCCAACCTTTTAGTCAAGCTGGACATAAAAAAGGCTTTGAAGATACAAGTAAATCTGAAAGAGGAAATTTGTTTTTTGATGTCGCTGATATTATAAAAGTAAAAAGGCCAAAAGCATTTTTTTTAGAGAATGTAAGAGGATTAGTTAACCATGATAATGGTAATACATTTAAAGTGATTAAAGATATTCTTGTTAATGAATTAGGGTACTCTTTTTATTATAAAATAGTGAATGCTTCAGATTATGGATTACCACAACTAAGACCAAGAACCTTTATGATAGGTTTTAGAGATGAAGGTATCCTACAAGGTTTTGAATTTCCTAAAAAAATACCTCTAAAGTTTAATATGAGCGATGTATGGGGAGGCTCATGCAGTAGAGAAGTAGGATTTACTTTAAGAGTAGGGGGAAGAGGCTCAGATATAAATGATAGAAGAAACTGGGATTCATATTTAGTAGATGGTGAAGTGAAAAAATTAATGCCAACACAAGCAAAAAAAATGCAAGGGTTTCCAGATGATTATCATTTTCCAGTTAGTAATACTCAATCAATGAAACAACTTGGCAATAGTGTTGCTGTAGATGCAGTAAAAGAGGTTGCAAAAAGTACTCTTAGTTATCTAAAACAACTTGATAAGGATAGAAATTTGAAAACTACAAATAACAAGGGAGAGTGGACAGAGCTATATGCGTTTGTAAAACTGCTAAAAGAACAAAAATTTGCATTATCGGATAGTAAACTTAATGCAAAATCTGATGAAATTAAGGTGAATAAAGTTACAACAAAAAATATTAATTTGGATTTTTACATTTTAGATCAAAAGAATATAAAAGTAATAGATACAAATAAAAGTGAAAATACTATTGAAATATCAACTTTACTTACTGATGAAGTTATCAGTACATTATAC
>CBETOJ010000090.1:0-6548 GCA_965537725.1 uncultured Campylobacterales bacterium
ATATCTTTTTGAGTATTACACTCTTTTTTGTAGCTTTTTTCTATTATAGATCTAAAACTATCTTTTCCAAAACAAAACCCTTTTTCTCCACCATTTTGATCTAAATAACCATCCGTAGTCAAATAAAACTGCATCCCCTCTTTTACATCTATAATATGCTCTTTAAAAGTAAAATTAATATCTGATTTTTTATATCCTATAGAGTGACGTGACCCTCTAATTTTTTTGAATTCATTGTTTTCATCAATATAAAATAGTGCTGTTTCTGCTCCAGCAAATTTTAACTGTTGCACTTTTTTATTATAATAGATGATTCCCCCATCAAATCCAGCATTGGAAATACTCGTAGAGTCTTCTTGTTTTAAAAGCTTTTTCATTGTTTGATTGAAATAACTTAAAATCCATGAAGGGCTTACTTCAATATCATCATTTGATGCAATAACTGCTGCTATTTGTCTTTCAATCGCTTTAACTAACATAGTCACAAATGCTCCAGGAACTCCATGCCCTGTACAATCTATAACCATAATCAAACACTCATCATCATGTCGCAACTCTTCAAATAAATAGATATCTCCACCAACTATATCTTTTGGCTCCCAAATTACAAAAAAGTCACTAAAGTATTTTTGAAATACTTTATTATCTGGGACTATTGCTTGCTGGATCAAAGAAGCATACTCAATAGAATCTTTTGTATGTTTATGGAGTTCTTCAAGTTTTTGTTTTTGTTCATCAAGTTCACTTATTACTTGATTAGTTAAACTTGTTAAAGCATCTAAAACTAAAAAATGTTTATCATTAAAAAAATTATTATAAGTTCTGTTATTTTCAGTTTTATCTAAAACTATGTTTTGAGTAAAGTCTTGTGTAGATTTTCTTTCAGATAACATTAAAATAGTCAATGAAATATTTAAAAGATGATTTTGTCCATTTTTATGAAATATTTCCCCATAAGTAAAAAAACCAGAAATTGGTGCTATGTGATTGAGAGGTTCAAGTTCTTTTACAACATCAGATTGCATAAATGTAATTCTAGACGCACAACTATATGTAAACATTGCTTCAGGATAGTAGTTCCTTAACTCTTTTGTTTTTTCTTTTGTACTATCTAAAACCATATTAACATTACCAAAAGCAAATCTTACTTTATCCCCTTCATATAGGTTACCAATTGTTTGCATTGATCCATCTTCAAATTGGTGTACAAAAGTACGGCATATCTCTAGACCGTTAGAATCTTTTTTAATAAGAGGAAACTCAATAGCTGAATGTGGTAAACTTTTTTTAATATTAGGGCCTAAGTATTTACCATAAAGTTCACTTATATTTATGCCATCAATCTCATATAATCTTGTTCCATTTATTTTTGTAACAGTCATCTCTTTTCCAATAGGTTGCCAGTTAAGTTGATAGTCTGTATAGACTTCTAAAACTTCACTTTGTAAAGAGACTGCAACTGCACCTTTATTATAAATCCCATCATTACAAAAAACAAAAGTATTTAAAAAGTTTCCATTGTCTCCCGACATCCCTCCAGCAATTGGAATACTATTATTTACTGAGGCAATACCATCTATGACATTACTTCCATTAGTGAGCAATCCATCAATAAAAAGAATCATTGCTTTTGTATTACTTTCTATAAGCTACTTGCTATATCAATACCAAGTGAAAACTCATCTTTATTGACAAAGTAGCCACTTTTAATTGCAGTATCTGAAAATTCCATTACAGATATTACAATTCCTTGGGTTCCTATTTGTCCATTATATATTTCACCAGCTGTTGTAGTTCCTATAAAAGTTATTTTCTTATCTTTTGAGGTTATAGCATCTATAATTTCTTGAATCTCTAGTTCTTTGATAAAACCACTAAATATTTGTAAGAGTGTTTTTTCTGAATTGATCTTTGATAGATCTAAATTTTGTTTTAATTCACTGATCGATTGAAAGTAGTGGTTTTTAACAGTCATTTTAGAGAACCTTTTAACTAATTTGAAAGCCAAGTATTTTGATCTTGAGTAAAAAGAGTATCAAATGTAAAACTATACATAACAAGAATACATATGATACTCATAATATATTTAATTTTATTTACCAACAGATCAATCCTTGGAAATATATATTTACATATTATAACTAAAACTCTATAAACTTCACTATTTTACAGTTTCTAGACCTTTATCAATCCATCCATAATTAATTCCACCATCAAGCTCATATACATTTTTATATCCAAACTGTAAGCCCATAAGCTCACCAATTGCTTTTGTTCTATTAGCATGAGCACATACTAAAATAAAAGGTTGCTCTTTATCTACTACAACCTTGGTAAATTCTTCTAAAAACTTATCAAGATCGTATCTTCCAAACTCATCAAAAAAAGTGATCTTATGACTTCCTTCAATAATTCCATAATGCTCCCACTCTTCAACTCGTCGTACATCAATAACAGCATATCCTTCTTGCTGTTTTTGTTTAAACTCTTCTGTTGAGAGTGATTTAAATGGTCCAAAATTTAACATATGATTTCCTTTGTCTTAATTTAAAATGTTATTCGTTACGTAACACATCAAGTACATCAATTTGCGTTACTTTTTTAGATGGATAGTATGATGAGATAAATACGATTATAACACTCCCAATCACTATAGAAATAAAATCGATCATATCAAGATCAAGTGGTAGTTTACTCGTTCCATATACATCAGCAGGGAGTGATACAATATCAAAGTTATCTAAAAGATACATTCCAAAAAAACCTAAACCTATCCCTACTATAACCCCTGCACATCCTATAATAATACCTAGTCTTAAAAAGATCTGTTTTACTTCTTTTACGGAGGCTCCTAAAGATAAAAGAAGTGCAATCTCTTTTCTTCTACTCATCACTGTCATTAAAAGGGAGCTGATAATATTAAGTGATGCAATCAAAATGATAAGCATCAATACTATAAATAAGGCTTTTTTCTCCATCTCCATTGCAGCAAAGAAGTTTCCATTTTGTTGCCACCAACCAACGATTCCTACACCAAAACTGGGTAACTCTTTTTTTATAAGCTCTTTATCCACAAATGGATCATTACTATAAATATGGATACCATCATAGTATCCATCAGTTTTTTTCATAATAGTTCGAAGTGCATCAATAGAAGTATACATATAAGCTCTATCATAAGAAGTCAAACCAGATTCAAAGTTTCCTGTATATACAAATCTTTTGAGCTTTGGCATAGTAGTAAAGCCACTTGGATTTATAGAGGTAAAATATAAAGTAACTTTTTGATTCATATATGGGCTGATCTCTTCTGCTAAACCTTTTCCTAAGATAAGATCATATTTTTCATGGGCTTTAATATCTTTGACAGCTTCTTTATAGATCTTATTAATATTGGCTTCTCTTTGAGGATCAACCCCAAATATCACACCACCACCCATAGAGTTATCACCTTGAACCATCACTTGGGAAGTAAGATATGGAGAGAATAAAAGATGAGGAAATTTCTCTTCAAGTTTTTTTACAAGTTCATCATTTACAGCCCCATCAAACTGTGGATAGATGGTTAAAGGATAATTCATAGTAAAAAGTTTATCTTTAAATTCTTTTGCTGTTCCATTCATAATAGCCATGGCAATTATAAGTACCATCACTCCAACAGCAACTCCAATAAATGCTAAAATAGCACTTATAGAGATAAAAGGATTTTTATTATCATATCGAAGATATTTTTTTACAATAAAATTGATTAGTTGTGTGTTCAAATTCTAAAGCCTAGCTATTTGCTAACAACCCTTTTTTAGGACCACTTTTTCCACAACATTGTTTATATTTTTTACCACTTCCACAAGGACATGGAGCATTTCTAGGGATCTTTTTCTCACTAGCTAATACTTCTGTTTCTTCTGAACTTAAAGAGATATCTTCCACACTAGATTCCATCTCTTGACGTAATCTCTCTAACGCCTCTTGCTCTTTTTGCATCTCCTCTTCACTTCTAAGTTGAACTGAGAAAAGGATTCGAATAATCTCATGTTTGATTGATCCAATAAGCTCCATAAACATATTATATGATTCTTTTTTATACTCAACCAATGGATCTTTTTGATTATATCCTCTAAGTCCAATACCAGTTTTTAGTGTATCCATAGAGTATAGATGATCTCTATAAGCATTATCTAAAGTTTGAAGATAAAGTACTCTTTCTATTTCACTTCTTTGTTCAGGTGCAGGAAGACTCATTTTTGTTTCATATATCTCTTTGAGTAGTACGTAGAGTTTTTGCTCAATCTCATCAAAATCACTTGCTTCGACCTGCTCTTTTGTAAGCTCTACGTTAAGCTCCTCTTTAAGCTTTAACAACATACTTTCATAGTTAAAATCATCCACCATAGCACTTTCACTATTATCTTGTCCATTTTGAATAGTCACTGCTACATATTCATGGAGATTTTCATCTATTTTTGATCGCACATCATAGTTTTCATCTAAAAGATTATTTCTAAAACTATAGATAACTTTTCTTTGTTCATTTGCCACATCATCATATTCTAAAAGGTGTTTTCTACTCTCAAAGTGCATAGACTCTACTTTTTTCTGTGCATTTTCAACAGCTCTTGTCACCATACCAGATTCGATATGTTCACCCTCTTCTAGTCCAAGCCTATTCATCACTCCTGCAATCTTATCTGATCCAAAGATTCTAAGAAGATTATCTTCTAAAGAGAGATAAAATTGAGACTCACCCACATCCCCTTGTCTTCCAGATCGTCCTCTTAGCTGATTATCAATTCTTCTAGATTCATGTCGCTCAGTTCCTATGATCGCTAAACCACCAAGTTCAAGACACTCTTTTGGTAGCTTAATATCTACCCCACGACCTGCCATATTTGTAGCAATAGTAACAGCCCCTTTTAGACCTGCATCTTCTACAATTTTTCCCTCTTTTTCATGCTGTTTTGCATTCAGTACTGTATGAGGAATCTTTTCGGCTTTTAAAAGCTTATGTAAGTATTCAGATTTTTCAATACTTGCAGTTCCTACAAGTACTGGCTGACCTTTTTGATTAAACTCTTTGATCTTTGCACATACTGCGTTGAACTTTTCTCGCTCAGTTTTATAGATTAGGTCATTTCTATCGATTCTTTGAATCGGTACATTTGTTGGAATAGATACTACATCTAGGTTGTAGATCTCTGCAAACTCTGTCGCTTCTGTTTGAGCAGTTCCTGTCATGCCAGCTAGTTTATCATACATTCTAAAGTAATTTTGAAAAGTGATATCTGCTAAAGTTTGAGACTCTTCTTTTATCTCCACACCCTCTTTAGCTTCTAATGCTTGGTGTAATCCATCACTAAATCTTCGCCCTTCACTAAGTCTTCCTGTAAACTCATCCACAATAACAACTTCATCATTTTGAACCACATAATCCACATCTTTTTCAAAAAGATAGTTTGCTTTTAAGGCTTGATCAAGATGATGTGAAAGCGCTGCATGTTCTAGTGAATAAAGGTTATCTACTTCAAAAAGCTCTTGAGCTTTTTCGATCCCCTCTTCTGTTAAGAGAACCACTTTATTTTTTTCATCTACAATAAAATCTCCAGTTAATACATCTTGTTCATCTGGTTTTGTAGCTTCTATTTTTTCACCTTTTTCAAGTTTGAGTGCTATAGAATTTGATCTTGCGTAATCTGCCCCTTTTCTATTTGTAGGACCAGAGATAATAAGAGGAGTTCTTGCTTCATCAATTAAAATAGAATCCACCTCATCCACAATTACAAAGTTATAATTTCTCTGAACTTGCTCCTCTAAAGAGTAGTGCATATTATCTCTTAAATAATCAAATCCAAACTCATTATTCGTACCATATGTAATATCAGCGGCATATTGTGCTTTTCTCTCTCCATCTCCATGAAGTGCTCCTGTTAAAGCTCCTACACTATATCCTAGAAAATTATAAAGAGGCTCTAACTCACTAGCATCTCTAGAAGCTAAGTAATCATTTACTGTAACTACATGTACCCCTTTACCACTTAAGGCATTAAGTGCTACAGGTAAAGTTGCTACAAGAGTTTTTCCCTCACCTGTTTTCATCTCAGCAATTCTTCCATCATGAAGTACCATACCACCAATAAGCTGTACATCATAATGCCTCATACCAAGTGTTCTTACACTCGCTTCTCTTGTGATAGCAAAACTTTCACTTAACACTTCATCAAGAGTTTTTTCCCCTGCTTGAACCTGAGTTTTTAACTCCTCAAACTTTTGTTTTAGTTCATCATCACTTAAAGTTTTATATTGCTCTTCTAAGGAATTGATAGCATTGACACGTTTTTTATATTTTTTGACCTCTTTGTCATTTCTTGTTCCGAAGATTTTTGAAAAGATATTTAACATTTATAATTATCCTAGTACGATTATGTTTTTAGGGTTCGATTTTATCTAAATAAAAATTAATTTAGTGTTAGTAGATCTTTTTTGTAACTTTGCTGTATTTATAATTTGAAAAGAGCATAAACAATTGACACCTTTGGTCACTGTTTTATTTT
>CBETOJ010000091.1:0-6537 GCA_965537725.1 uncultured Campylobacterales bacterium
GAAAAAATCTTACAATATTTTCAAAATCTATAAAAATCATAATATCATTTAATAAAAATAATAGGTTTTTTTCGATACTATTTGCGCAGTTTTAGTGTAACTAAACTGTAGAAAAAGTATGGAGAAGTAGATGTTAGACATAAGTCCAGTATTACTAGTGGGTTCTGCTTTAGTCTTTTTATTGGTACTTGCTCGCCTCAACAGCTGTCTTTACCGGCCTTTACTTAAGCATATGGATGATCGTGATAATCAAATTAAAACCGATCTTGAAAATGCAAAAGGTAATACCAGTGAAGTAAATAGCATGCTTGATGAAGCGAATAAAATAATTGCTGATGCTAAGAAAGAAGCAAACTCAATTCGTGAAAAAGCTAGATTAGAAGCTACTGAAGTTGCCGAAGCAAAACTTGCTCAGGTTAAAGCTACAATGGATCAAAAATATGATGATTTCCTCAAAGAGCTAGATGGGGAAAAAGTTGCTCTTAAAAATTCTCTTGTGGCAAATATGCCTTTATACCAAGATGGTATTAAAGCTAAACTTAGCTCAATATAAAGGTGGTTTGAATGGTTAAAAGAATAATTACTTTTTTATTGGTTATGGCACCATTAGCACTTTTCGGAGCTGATGCTCATGGAGAGACAAATTATGATATTGTTGAAAGAACAGTAAACTTTCTGATCTTTGTAGCAATTATTTATTACCTATTAGCTGATAAGTTAAAGACTTTCTTTCAAGGAAGAACTGAAGGTATCCAGACTGAACTTAACAAAGTTCAAGAGATGGTAAAAGAATCAGAAAAGAAAGTTGCAGATGCGAAAAAAGAGGTTGAAGAAGCTCAAAAAATCGCAAATGAACTTGTAAGCTCTGCAAAAAATGATATTGAAACAATCAAATCTAAAATCGAAGTGAGTGCTGAACAAGAAGTTGCTTATTTAACAAAAAGTTTTGATGATAAAACAGCTCTTCAAATGAAGAAACTGAAAAAAGAGGTTGTTGAAGAGGTTCTTAATGAGTTATTAAGTGGTGATAAGATCACTTTATCTCAAGAAGAATTAACAAGTATCGTATTGAAAAAGGTTGCGTAATGGTAGAGTTAATAGCAAAAAGATATGTTAAAGCTTTAATGCAAGGTAGAGATAACGCTAGCTTGACTACTATAAGTGAACAACTGAAAAAAATTGTAGCAGCATATAGTGATGAGAAATTCTTAGCTATTTTATCTTCAAGTGATATCAATGCATCACAAAAAGTTGAATTTGTTTTATCTTTTGTGGAAGCAGATAATGTAAGTGATGAGTTTAAAAACCTTATTAAACTTCTTGGAGAGAAATCAAGATTAGACATTATCCCAGATATTGTTTGTGAATTAGAGAATGAATTAGCGGTTTTAAACAATTCATATACAGGTATTATCTACACAAATAAAGAGCTAAGTGGAGATGATGTAGAAAAACTACGTTCACAATTTGCATCAAAGTTTAATGTTCAATTACAATTAGAACAAAACGTATGTGAGTATGATGGTATAAAAGTAGATATAGATGGACTTGGGTGTGAAATAGCTTTCTCAAAAGAGAGATTTAAATCACAAATGATCGAACATATATTAAAAGCAGTTTAGAAAATTTAAAAGGAGAAATTGGATGAGTACTAAGATTCAAGCAGATGAAATCAGTTCAATCATCAAAGAGAGAATTGATAATTTTGAATTAAATGTAGATGTAAACGAAACAGGAAAGATTATTTCTTTTGCTGATGGGATTGCAAAAGTATACGGTCTTAAAAACGTTATGGCAGGGGAGATCGTTGAGTTTGAAAACGGTGCAAAAGGTATTGCATCAAACTTAGAAGAATCTTCAGTTGGTATCGTTGTATTAGGATCAAGTGCAGGATTAAGAGAAGGAACTTCTTGTAAAAGACTTGGGGAACTTCTTGAAGTACCAGTTGGATCAAATTCACTTGGAAGAGTTGTAAATGCTCTTGGTGAGCCAGTTGATGGTAAAGGTGAGATTGAAGCAACTGAGAAAAGATTTGTTGAAGAAAAAGCACCAGGGATCATGGCTAGAAAATCTGTACATGAGCCACTTGAAACTGGTATCAAAGCAATTGATGCACTTGTACCAATCGGAAGAGGGCAAAGAGAGCTTATTATTGGAGATAGACAAACTGGTAAAACTACAGTTGCAATCGATGCAATCATCAACCAAAAAGGTCAAGATGTAAAATGTATCTATGTTGCAGTTGGACAAAAAGCGTCTTCAATTGCTAACGTTGTTGGTGCATTAGAAGCTGCTGGAGCAATGGAATACACTACTGTTGTTACTGCAAATGCATCTGAGTCTTCTGCATTACAATTCTTAGCACCTTATGCTGGTGTTACTATGGGTGAGTATTATAGAGATAATGGTCAACACTGTTTAATCATCTATGATGATTTATCTAAACATGCAGTTGCATATAGAGAGATGTCACTTCTTTTAAGAAGACCACCAGGTAGAGAGGCATACCCAGGGGATGTTTTCTATCTACACTCAAGACTACTTGAGAGAGCTGCGAAGTTAAATGATGAGAAAGGTGCAGGTTCTTTAACTGCTTTACCAATCATTGAAACACAAGCTGGAGACGTTGCTGCATATATTCCAACAAACGTTATTTCTATTACAGATGGACAAATCTTCTTAGAAACTGACTTATTTAACTCTGGTATTAGACCAGCGATCAATGTAGGTCTTTCAGTATCTAGGGTTGGGGGAGCTGCACAAGTTAAAGCTACTAAGCAAGTTGCTGGTACATTAAAACTTGACCTTGCTCAATATAGAGAGCTTGAAGCATTTGCACAGTTTGCATCAGATCTTGATCCTGCTACAAGAGCACAGTTAGAGAGAGGTCAAAGAATGGTTGAGCTTCTTAAACAAGGTGTTAATAAACCACTTGTTATTGAAAAACAACAAACAGTTCTTTATGCTGGTGTTAATGGATTTATTGATGATATTGCTCCAAGTGATGTTGTTAAGTTTGAAAAAGAATTCCATGAATTCATCGAATCAAAATACTCAAATATTATTACAGATCTTAATGCTAAGAAAAAAATTGATGATGATATTAAAGAGGTTCTAGAAACTGCAATAAACGAGTTTAAAACTATTTTTAATGCAGAATAAGGGATAAGCTATGGCTAACTTAAAAGAGATATCAAGACAAATCAAGAGTGTGAAGAATACACAGAAGACTACAAAAGCTATGAAGCTTGTGTCTTCTGCAAAACTTCGACGTACTCAACAATTGTCAGAACAAGCAAAAAGTTATGCTCATAAAATCAACGATGTATTATCTGAAATTGCAGCGCGAGTTAGCAAAGTTCAAGATGAGGAAAATGTTAGTCGGGCTTTTGTACAAAACGATACACCAAAAACTATAGATATCGTTTTTGTTACAGCTGATAAAGGGTTATGTGGTGGTTTTAATATGACTACTATTAAAAAAGTACGTAGCCTCATTACAGAATATGCAGACAAAGGAACTACAGTTAGACTAAGAGCAGCTGGAAGAAAAGGGATTGATTACTTTAATTTTCAAGGTCAAGAACTTATTCAGCAAATCGCAGGTATGACTTCAGCTCCAACATATGAAAAAGCATCTGATTTTATAGGTGAAGTATTTGAAGACTTTACAAATGGAACTACTGATAAAGTTATCATGGTTTATAACGGGTTTTTAAATATGTTAACGCAAGAACTTAAGGTAAAAGAACTTCTACCAATCAGTTTAGAAAATGTTTCTGTTGAACAAGAAACATCATCAATGTTAGATATTGAACCTGATGATGATGAAGAGATCTTAAATGAGTTAACTGCTAAATATGTTGACTTTAATATGTATTACTCTTTAATTGATTCATTAGCTGCAGAACATAGTGCAAGAATGCAAGCTATGGAAAATGCAACTAATAATGCAAAAGAAAGAGTAAATGATTTAACAGTTGAATTTAATAAAGCAAGACAAGCGGCAATTACTACAGAGTTAATTGAGATTATCTCTGGTGTTGAGTCGATGAAATAATTGAGTACAAAGAAAGGAAGAGGATATAATGGAAGGTAAAATTATTCAAATTATGGGTCCAGTTGTAGACGTTGAGTTCGACGGATACTTACCTGCAATTAATGATGCAATCGAAGTGCCTGGTACAAAAGAAAGATTAGTACTAGAAGTTGCAGCTCATATCGGTGATAGTAGAGTTAGAACTATTGCTATGGATATGACAGAGGGATTAACAAGAGGAACAAAAGTAACTGCTACTGGTGCTCCAATTAAAGTTCCAGTTGGAGAGAGTGTTCTTGGTAGAATCTTTAACGTAATTGGTGATCCAGTTGATGAGGGTGAAGCTATTCCAAGCGATGTTGAAAAATGGTCAATTCATAGAGAAGCTCCATCATTTGAAGAGCAATCTACTTCAACAGAGATGTTTGAAACAGGTATCAAAGTAGTTGACTTACTAGCTCCTTATGCAAAGGGTGGTAAAGTTGGACTATTTGGTGGTGCTGGTGTTGGTAAAACAGTTATTATCATGGAGCTTATCCATAATGTTGCATTTAAACATGATGGTTACTCAGTATTTGCTGGGGTTGGTGAGAGAACAAGAGAGGGTAATGACCTTTACTACGAGATGAAAGAATCTAACGTTCTTGATAAAGTTGCACTATGTTATGGTCAAATGAGTGAGCCTCCAGGAGCAAGAAATAGAATTGCACTTACTGGTCTTACAATGGCTGAGTACTTTAGAGATGAAAAAGGTCTTGATGTACTTATGTTCGTTGATAATATCTTTAGATTTGCTCAATCAGGTTCTGAGATGTCAGCACTACTTGGAAGAATCCCTTCAGCAGTTGGTTACCAACCAACATTAGCAAGAGAGATGGGTGCTTTACAAGAAAGAATTACAACAACTAAAAAAGGATCAATTACTTCTGTTCAAGCTGTTTATGTTCCAGCGGATGACTTAACTGACCCAGCTCCTGCTTCAGTATTTGCTCACTTAGATGCAACTACAGTACTTAATAGAAAGATTGCAGAAAAAGGTATCTACCCAGCGGTTGATCCACTAGATTCAACTTCTAGAATCCTTTCAGCAGATGTTCTTGGTAACGAGCACTACGAAACTGCAAGAGGTGTTCAATCTTTATTACAAAAATATAAAGATTTACAAGATATTATTGCAATTCTTGGTATGGATGAGCTTTCTGAAGCTGATAAGCTTGTGGTTGAAAGAGCAAGAAAAGTTGAAAAATTCTTATCTCAACCATTCTTCGTAGCAGAAGTATTTACAGGAAGTCCCGGAAAATATGTTTCACTAGAGGAGACCATAGTCCAGGTAAATATGTTGAGTTAGCTGACACTATTAAAGGATTCAAAGGGATCTTAAATGGTGATTACGATCATATGCCAGAAAATTCATTCTATATGGTTGGTGGTATCGATGAAGCTATCGCTAAAGCAGAAGGTATGAATAAGTAATTAAAAAGGTTATAACATGGATACTCTAAAATTATCAATTGTTACACCTAATGGAGAGATCTTCAATAATGATGTAAAGTTTGTGACTTTGCCAGGGAAAGAGGGTGAATTTGGTGTTTTACCAAATCACGCTTCACTGGTTTCATCATTAACTGTAGGTGTAATAGAGATAGTAAAAAAAGATGCTTTACACGAAGCAATCGCTATCAACTGGGGACACGTAAAAGTTTCTGAAGATTCAGTTGATATTCTAGTAGATGGAGCAGTTGCATTGTCTGGTGACGGTGATTCTGATATCTCTGCAAAACTAGAAGAGGCAAAAGAGTTGGTTAACTCTGTTAAAGATTCAAACGTATCTATGGCAGCAGTTGAAACAAAAATCAATTCATTCGCGTAAAATACAGTTTCAATGGTTGATTCAGTATTAAATTATTTAGAAGCTAGCACTGTAATATCCATAGGGGTATTAGTAGTGCTTTCTTTATACTTCATTTTTGTTTTTTGGATATTTATATACAAATATTTCAATTTAAGCTCAGCTATCACAACAGAAAAAAACAACTTAGGTGCTCTTTTATCAAGAGAAACTGCAATTAATCCACTATCTCGTATTGGTCAATGTGTAAGTGACACAAATGTCAATAAAGAGTCTTTAAGAGTATGTGAAACTACGATTATTAGAGAAGCAAGTTCAGGGATATCTGGATTATCTATTATCTCTTCCACAGCTCCTTTTATTGGACTTTTTGGTACCGTTGTTGGTATATTAGAGTCATTTTCAAGATTTGCAACCACATCTAAAGTAAGTTTTTCTACCATTGCACCAGCAATTAGTGAGGCTTTGATTGCAACTGCTGCAGGGATCTTTGTAGCAATATTTGCATATTCATTTCACCAAATCTTAACACGGCAAGTGTATGAACTAAATACTTATATTAAATCTCAAATTGATGTTATTCTTTCACGGAGTTAAATATAAGTATGTATGATTATGATAAAAAACCAGAACTCAATATAACTCCATT